>JAISST010000130.1 GCA_031272945.1 Fusobacteriaceae bacterium | reverse complement strand
GCGGGACGGACCCGGATTATAAGACCGTGGACTTTTCGCTGAAAGCGCCCGCTTTTCTGCACGCCGACGATCCCCGGGAAAAGCCTCTGAGGCTTGCCCGTTTTATAGATCCCCACCCTTTCGTGCCCTCGGGCGAAGCCGAACGGAACCGGCGTTGTGAGGAAATCCTCAATATCCAGGCCTTCGGGCTTAAAAAAAGACTGGAACATACAGGCTGCCGTCACGCGGTTTTGGGAATCTCGGGGGGACTTGATTCCACGCTGGCCCTTCTTGTTGTCCGCAAGGCCTTTGACTTGCTGGGCCTTCCCCCGGAGAATATTCTCGCGGCGACGATGCCCGCCTTCGGCACAAGCGACCGGACTTACCGCAACGCCTGCGCCCTCATCGAAAGCGTCGGCGCCACATTCCGGGAAATACCGATCCAAAAGGCGATCCTGCAACATTTCGCGGATATCGGCCACGACCCGGACATTCATGACGTGACTTATGAAAACAGCCAGGCCCGGGAACGCACCCAGATTCTCATGGACCTCGCCAACAAAGTAAAGGGGCTTGTGATCGGCACGGGCGATATGTCGGAGCTGGCCCTGGGCTGGGCGACTTACAACGGGGATCACATGTCCATGTACGGCGTCAATTGCTCGGTGCCCAAGACCCTTGTCCGGCATCTGGTCCGCTATTACGCCGATACCTGTCACGACGCGGCTTTGTCCGCCGTACTCTCCGATGTGCTCGATACCCCTGTCAGCCCGGAATTACTGCCTCTTGAAGACGGCAAGATCGCCCAGAAGACCGAAGATCTCATCGGTCCCTATGAACTCCACGACTTTTTCCTGTACCAGATGCTGCGCTTCGGATTTTCGCCCAAAAAAATTTTCTATCTCGCGACAACAGCTTTCGAAAATGTCTACGAACCCGATACGATTTTGCATTGGATCCGGATCTTTTACGGAAGGTTTTTCGCGCAGCAGTACAAACGTTCCTGCATCCCCGACGGCCCCAAAGTGGGCAGCGTGGCCCTCTCCCCCCGGGGCGACCTTCGGATGGCAAGCGATTCTTCCGGCAGACTCTGGCTCGATGAATTGCGGGAAATCCAAACAGACGAAAACAAATACTAAAACGCGAAATTCCGCGCAATGATAAAGGAGGAAAGTATGAATCCCGTAATGGAAAATATTCTGAGCAGAAGAAGCATCCGACGTTTTCTGGACAAACCCGTTGAGAAAGAAAAACTCGACGAAATCCTGACGGCGGCTCTTTGGGCTCCCAGCGGCATGAACCGGCAGACCTGGCAGTTCACGGCCGTAACGAACCGCGGGAAGCTCAAAACATTTTACGAGACCATCGCAAAGGTCCTCGGCAGAGAGAATTATGACTTTTACAACGCGGCGGCGCTGGTCATTCCCTCCAACGACAGGGAAAGCCGTTGGGGAAAGGAAGACAACGCCTGCGCCATGGAAAATATATTTCTGGCGGCCCGTTCTTTGGGAGTCGGTTCCGTTTGGTTGAATCAACTGCAGGAAATCAGCGACAACGGCGAAATTCGCGCGATCCTGACGGAATTCGGGATTCCGGCGCAACATGTGGTCTACGGAATGGCGGCCCTTGGATACGCGGCGCCCGGCGAAGGGGAGAAAATACCCCCCCGCAAGGGAATTCTCAAAATTGTCGAATAACGCTTGAATATCTTTAATCAGACTGGAAAAATAAATCCCGGAAGGAAAACAAATGTTGGAAAAAATCATCATCAAAGGCGCCCGTCAGCACAATCTGAAAAACATTGACATTGAAATCCAGAAAAATAAATTCGTTGTAATCACCGGCGTCAGCGGCAGCGGAAAGTCCTCCCTGGCCTTTGACACCATCTATTCCGAGGGACAGAGGCGCTATGTGGAAAGTCTCTCGGCCTATGCCCGGATGTTTATCGGACAGATGACGAAACCCGATGTAGACAGCATAGAGGGCCTGGCCCCGGCCATCTCCATCGAGCAGAAGACCACGAACCGCAACCCCCGTTCCACCGTGGGGACCATCACGGAAGTATACGACTATATGCGTCTGCTGTTTGCCCATGTGGGCGTGGCCCACTGTCCCGTCTGCGGAAAGCCCGTGGAAAAACAGAGCGTGGAGGAGATCGTGACCGGTGCCATTGAGCGGTTCCGGGAAGGGGACAAGATCATGGTTCTTTCTCCGGTCATCAAGGAGAAAAAGGGCGCCCAAAAAAATCTTTTTTCAAATCTCCTGAAAAAGGGTTACGTGCGGGTCCGAATCAACGGAGAGATCCTGTACCTTGAAGAGGACATCGACCTCGACAAAAATAAACGGTATACCATTGAAGTCGTGGTGGACCGCCTCGTACTCAAGAAAGGCGACCATGACTTCGAGAGCCGCTTCACCCAGTCCGTGGAAAACGCCATGGGGCTTTCGGGAGGCCGGGTGACCCTCCATGTGGAGACAAAAAACGAAAAGAACGGCAAAATTATGTCCCGGGACTATACCTACAGCGAAAATTACGCCTGTCCCGACCACGAGGACGTCAGCATTCCCGATCTCTCTCCGCGGCTTTTTTCCTTCAACGCTCCCTACGGCGCCTGCCCCGAGTGTAAAGGAATCGGAAAGCGCTTGGAAATCGACGAGAACAAACTCTTCAACGACGAAGATCTCTCCATTGCCGAGGGCGGCATCTACATTCCCGGCGCCCTTTCGAGAAAAGGGTGGAGCTGGGAGATTTTCTGCGCCTTTGCCAGGGCCCATCACATCGACCTGCACAAGCCCGTCAAAGACTTGACGGATCAGGAAAGAGACCTGATTTTCAACGGTTCCGGACGAAGTTTCCGCTTTGATTATGACGGCAAAGAATTCAGCTTTCACGGCATGCGGGAATACGAAGGGGCCGTCAAAAATCTCGAGCGGCGCTATTATGAATCCTTTTCCGAAGCTCAGAAAGAAGAGATCGAGAACAAATATATGGTCGAACGGGTCTGCAAAGTTTGCAACGGGCGGAGATTGACAAAAGAAGTCTTAGGCGTCACCGTGGGTGGAAAAAATATCATGGAAATCTGCGATCTCAGTATAAAATACGCCCTGGATTTTTTCCTGAACCTTCGACTCACGGAAAAACAGGAGCAGATCGCCAAAGAAATTCTGAAGGAAATCCGGGAGCGTCTGCGGTTTATGATGAATGTCGGTCTCGAATACCTGACGCTGGGCAGGGAAACGAAATCCCTCTCGGGCGGAGAAGCCCAGCGGATCCGACTGGCGACCCAGATCGGCTCCGGTCTGACCGGGGTGCTCTATGTGCTGGACGAGCCCAGCATCGGCCTGCATCAGCGGGACAACAACAAGTTGCTGGCCTCCCTGGAACGACTCCGCAATCTGGGAAATACCCTGATCGTCGTGGAGCACGACGAGGAGACCATGCGGACGGCCGATGAGATCATTGACATCGGCCCGGGCGCGGGAGATCAAGGGGGCGACATCGTGGCCCACGGTACTCCGGCGGAGATCATGGCTTCCGGTTCCGTCACGGGCAAATACCTGAGCCGGGAACTCAAAATCAATATTCCGGACCGCCGCAGGCCCTGGAAGGAAAGTCTGAAACTCTTAGGCGCCAAGGGGAACAACCTGAAAAATATCGACGTGGAAATCCCGCTGGGCGTCCTTGTGGCAGTGACCGGCGTCTCGGGCAGCGGAAAATCCACCATTATCAATCAGACGCTTTTTCCCGCCCTGTTCAACAAGCTCAACAGAGGGAAACTCTATCCTCTGGAGTATAAAGGCATCGAGGGACTCGAGTACCTGGAAAAAGTCATTGATATCGACCAGAGTCCCATCGGGCGGACCCCCCGGTCCAATCCGGCCACGTATACCAAGCTTTTTGACGATATCCGGGATCTTTTTGCCAAAACAAAAGACGCCAAACTCCACGGCTTTGATAAAGGGCGCTTTTCTTTCAACGTGCGGGGCGGACGCTGCGAAGCCTGCCAGGGCGCGGGAATCATCAAGATTGAAATGAATTTTCTTCCCGACGTCTATGTGGAATGCGAAGTCTGCAAGGGAAGGCGCTACAACAAAGAGACCCTGGACGTCTATTACAAAGGAAAAAATATATCCGACGTCCTGGACATGAGCGTGGGGGAAGCCTACGAATTTTTCAGGAGCATACCGGCCCTGGAAAAACGACTCAAAGTCCTGGTGGACGTGGGCCTCGACTACATAAAACTCGGGCAGCCCGCCACAACGCTTTCGGGCGGGGAAGCCCAGCGGATCAAACTCGCGACGGAATTGTCCAAATCGACCCGGGGAAAGACGATCTATATCCTCGATGAACCGACCACGGGATTGCATTTTGAGGATATCCGGAAACTCCTTGAAGTATTGAACCGTCTCGTGGATATGGGAAACAGCGTCGTGGTCATCGAGCACAATCTCGATGTGATCAAGACCGCGGACTATATCATCGACATCGGGCCCGAAGGGGGGGACGGCGGCGGGACCGTCGTAGCCGCCGGTACGCCCGAGGAGATCATGAGAGATAAAGCAAGCTACACGGGCGAATATTTGCGGAAAGTGCTGCCTGCGGAGGATTCCGGGAACGCGCCCGAAAAATCCGCGCCCGTCAAAAGTAAGAGCGCCGGAAAGAAGGTCGCGGCCAAAAAGACGGAAGCCGCAAGGAAAAGCGTGAAAAAAGCGGTTCCGCAAAAAAAGATATCCTGAATCTGAAAAAGGAGAGCATATGTTCGAATATCTGCAAGGGGTCGTTTCCTATAAAAAGCCGGATTACGCGGCCTTGGATGTAAACGGCGTCGGCTACCGGGTCAGCATTTCCCTTCTGACCTACAACAGCCTTGTGGTGGGGGAGAACGCCCGTCTGTACATTTACAACCACATCAAGGAAGACAGTTTCCGCCTGATCGGTTTTCTGCAGGAACGGGAAAAGGCGCTCTTTGAATTGCTGATGGGCGTGAAAGGAATCGGCGTGACCCTTGCCCTTTCGGTCATGTCCACCTTTGACGTCGATACCATCTGTGACCTCGTGGCCGCCGACGATTACAAGAATCTCAAAAAAGTACCCAAAATGGGAGAAAAAAAAGCGCAGCAACTTCTTCTGGACCTCAAGGGAAAAATCAAAAGCCTTTCCAAATTGTCCGGAAGCGAAAAGGGCAAGGCAAGCGTCAGCTACCTGGAGATTGAGGAGGAACTGTACGAGGCCCTCGAAGGACTCGGCTACGTCAAGAAGGAAATCGACGGCTTTGTTTCCCGGGAAGAACTCAAGGGATTCCGGAATATTGAGGAAGCCATCAAGGCGGTCCTCAAAAAAATGAACGCCAAAGGTTGAGGATTGACAACAATCGGAAGAAATGGTATAATCTAAACGGAAAGAATATATAATATTTTTAAGGAGGTTGTAAATGGCAAAAATAACGGTTAAAAATGAACGGAGCGCAGGTTCCACCCACCCGGCGGGGTATCCGTCCTGGCTGGCTTTCTGGGAAGAAAAACAAGGAAGGACAGCGCCCCATTGTCTTGCCGGCATTTGTCAGAATAAAGCGGAAGTAGGGGCCCAGGTAACCAAAGTCGGTTCGGCGGACAAAAAATTATACATCCTGCCCGTATGCAAACCCTGCGATGAATATAAAGACGAGTATCTTGTGGAAGAAAGCGATCTCGTTCTGATCCCCGGACAAAAAGACGGCAACGTATAAAAATGCGAAAAAGACTGTTGCGTTTGCGGCAACGGTCTTTTTTTGCTTATCATCGGGCAAAAATACGCTGCTTGTTTGATTTCACAATATTCTTTGGAAATATTCGCCCGCATGTGCTATAATAAGTAGGGAGAAACAGCCGAGGAGCGTACTCATGTCCGAGAGAATCGAAACAGTCATCCGGGATTATCTTTTTACGGCGGAAATGGTCGAGAACAAAAAACTCAATACCGTGAAGTCCATGCGGAAAGATCTGGCGCAATTCAGGCGCTATCTCAGCGACGAGGAAAAATCCGGGGAAATCGGAAAAATCACCTCTCTGCAACTGCGCGGATTTCTTTTGTTCCTGCAGAAAAACAAAGTCGTCCGCCGCTCCATCAACCGGAAATTATCCATACTCCGGGGCTTTTTCAAATTTGCGCTGAAAAACAAGCTGATCACCGTAAACCCCATGGAACAGATTTCTTCCTTTGAATTTGAGGCGGAAGAACCGGATATTCTCTCCCTTGAAGAAGTCAACCGCCTCCGGGCCGTGATCAGCGAATCCAACGTGCACGGACTGCGGGACAGGCTGATCGTGGAACTCCTCTATTCCAGCGGGATTACGGCCACAGAGATGCTGCTTACGTCGGAAAATATGTTTTCTCCGGAAAAAAGGGAACTCCGGGTCTATAACGGAAAAACCGACCGGATCGTGTTTTTCAGCCAAAAGGCAAAAGAATATTATCTGCGGTATATCGAAGCCAAAAAAGAGCATTTCCGGGAAAAATACAACAAAAATATCGTCTTCGTCAACGGCTCGGGCACAAAGCTCAGCGACCGGAGCCTCCGCCGCCTGATCGACCGCTACGCCGCCCGGGCGGGATTTACCCGGGAGATCAGTCCCTACAGTTTCCGCCATACTTTCGCGCTCCATATGCTGACCCACGGCATGAGCCTCCTGTATTTGAAGGAACTGATGGGGCACGTGACGATAGAAAGCACGCTGCCATATGAAACACTAATGATCCGAAAGGGGTTGAAAAAATGAACGCACAGGAAAAATTCAGGGCCACCACCATCGTGGCCATTAAAAAGGACGGAAAAGTAGCCATCGCGGGCGACGGCCAGGTGACATTCGGAGAGGTCGTATTCAAAGAAAACGCCAGAAAAATCAGAAAAATAGAAAACTATGATATTCTCGCGGGCTTTGCGGGCACGGCCGCCGACGCCTTCGCCCTGATCGAGAAATTTGAAAACAAACTGGACGAGCACGGAGGCAATCTGAAGAAGGCCGCCGTGGAACTGGCGAAAGAATGGCGGACGGACAAGGCGCTGCGGGTACTGGAAGCCATGCTCATTGTGGCGGACTGCAACACCATCCTTATCGTATCGGGAAACGGAGACGTCATTGAGCCCGACGGAGGGGTAGCCGCCATCGGTAGCGGCGGCAATTACGCCTTTGCGGCCGGACGGGCCCTGATGAAGCACACCAATCTTCCCGCCGAGAAGATCGCGACCGAAGCCATGGACATCGCCGCCGAAATGTGCATCTATACCAATCACAATATTATTTGTGAAGTTTTATAAGAGACCGGGGATGAAAACTATGTCACAAGATCATTATTGCGCGGGCTGCGGTATCCCGCTCCAAAGCACCGATCCCGGGAAGGAAGGCTATATTCCCCCCGAAAAATCCGCGGAAGGGGGCGCTCTTCTTTGCCGGCGCTGCTTCAGAATCAGCCATTACGGCGAATATCTGCCGGCGACCCTAACGCCGGAGGACTACCGGAATGAAGTGAACAGCGCCCTGGACCGGGCCGGAGTTGTGCTGGCGGTTATGGATATCGTCGATTTTGAGGGGTCCTTCCAGGAAGAAATTTTGGATATCCTGCGGGACTGTGATTCCATTGTGATTGTCAACAAAGTCGATCTGATCATCCGTGAAAAACATCCCTCCAAAATCGCGGACTGGGTGAAAAGACGCCTGGCCGCCCAAGGGATTGCGCCTCTCGAGATCGCCATTGTCAGTACGAAATCGGGGTACGGAGTCAGCGGCGTCTATAAAAAATTGAAAACGCTCTTTCCGGGCGGAACAAAAGCCGTCGTAATCGGCGTCACCAACACCGGAAAATCGAGCCTCATCAACAGGATCACCGGGAAGAAGCGGATCACGGTCTCCAAATATCCGGGGACGACGCTTCGCAAAGTGGACGGCGTCATCGCCGATATCGGCGTCAAGATCGTCGATACGCCGGGGCTCATCCCCCGGGGAAGGATATCGG
>JAISST010000113.1 GCA_031272945.1 Fusobacteriaceae bacterium | reverse complement strand
ACCGTCTGTCCCAAGACTCGTCCGTCATTCCCGATGCCGAAATACAGTTCCCCCCGCCCGTGCTTGTTCAGCATGGCAACAACATCAATAACGGCGTCTTTCGCTTCCGCCGTGGTTTTCTTGAATTCCAGCGTTTCCGATTCCTGACCAAATATCATGTTCGTTTTCTCCTTTTTCACTGCGTCTCTCCTATATCTTACCCGATTTTCGGCCAAAATACAATAAATTTCTCCTGTTTTCCAAAATTCTACACCATAGCCGGGACTGATTTTTCATCGATCCCCAAAAACAAAAAAACCTCATTCCACAATGAGGTTTTTTTCGGGTCGCCGGGGTTTTGCATCATCGGATCTCCGCAATCTTCCCATGCTCCAAGACCACCGTCCGTTCCGCCTCCTCCGCCACCTCCGGATCATGGGTCACCACAACGATGGTGCTTCCGTCCCGATGGAGCTTTCGGAAGATCTCCATGACGATATGCTCATTGGCTTCGTCGAGATTGCCGGTGGGCTCGTCGGCCAGGATCAGCATGGGATAATTGATGAGGGCCCGGGCGATACAGACGCGCTGCTGTTCTCCGCCCGAAAGCTGGCTGGGCAGATGGGTCGCCCTGTCCCGTAGTCCTACGTTCGCCAGCGCTTCCAGCGCTTCGTTCTC
This sequence comes from Fusobacteriaceae bacterium, assembly GCA_031272945.1. Classification (GTDB taxonomy): domain Bacteria; phylum Fusobacteriota; class Fusobacteriia; order Fusobacteriales; family Fusobacteriaceae; genus JAISST01. The sequence continues at coordinate 10,459 of JAISST010000113.1, read as the reverse complement.
GTCGGGCAGACTGTGGTAATATTGGGCGGCCATCACAATTTCCAGCGCGGTCAGGTAGGGAATCAGATGAAACTGCTGAAAAATGAGCCCGATCTTGTCTCTGCGGATTTCGGTCAATCCTTTGTCGCTTTCCCTTGAAATATCTACGCCATCCAGTATGATCTTGCCCTTCGTCGGTTTATCCATGCAGCCGATGATATTCATGAGCGTTGTCTTCCCGGATCCCGAAGGGCCCATGATGGCGATCCACTCTCCCGGCGCTACCGTGAGATCTATGTTCTGCAGAGCCTTGACGGCGCCGTAGATTTTCGATATGTTTTCCAATCGCAATAATTCCATCGTATCTCCCTATTCTCCCCGCAATACCACTGCCGGATCCACCTGGGCGGCGTTTCTGACGGGAATGAGGCAGGCGAGCGCCGTAATCAGAAGCGACGTCAGAATGGTAGCCGGAATCAGCGCCAATGTCAGCGTGATCCCTCGATGAAAGACTTGACGGCTGATGACCTGGGCAAAAAGAAAGCCCAGAAATACGCCGCACATTCCACCGAGCGCGCCCAGGACCAGTCCCTCTCCCAGGAATTCCCGCACAATGGTCCGGTTATCGGCCCCGAGGGCTTTTTTCAGTCCGATCTCCTTTCGCCTTTCCACAACGGCCGCCATCATGGTGGTAAGGACGCAGACCATGGTCAATACAAGCGTGACCGCCGTCACGAGATAAACGAGGGCCCGGAGCTTTCCCAGAACCGCTCCCTCCGACTGGGCCACGCGCCGCACTGTCCTGGGGACTACGCCGTTCCCGGCGTCCGCAATCCTGTCGGCAGTCGCCTCCAATTGCGCACGGGACAGGGAGAGACTCAATTCCACCGCGTTGATTTTGTCTCGGTCTCCCACGCAGTCCTCGAGATCGGGAAGCCTGAGGAACAAGAACCCTTCTTCCTTACCGCCCGTTTGCAGAATGCCCGTCAGGGTAAATTCCTTTCGGTATTCCGTCCCTTCGGTGGTTCTCCCCATCAATACAAATACGGATCCTTCCGAGAGTCCCACCGTTTTCGCGGCTTCCGCTCCGGCCAAAACTTCTCCGGGTTTTTCAGGCCATCTTCCGGAAATGTCCCACCAGGGGCTTGTTTTCTTGACTTCGGCAAAATCCGTTCCCGCGGCCATAAAGGGCTGTTGATTGATCTTGGCGACCTCATAGCGGTAGGGAGCGATGCCTGTGACGGCCTCGGGCGGGATCAAGCGGCGGATGTTTTCCAGAGTGGAAATTCCGAACTCGCTTTTCCCCCCGCCGGGGACGAGTACGAGATTAGCGCCGTAAGAGCGAAATTCCCGCCCCATTTGACGGGGAATGTCGTAGTAGATTGTGACAAGGCCCGAGAGGATTGTGGCCCCCAACGCGACGGAGAAAAGAGCCGTCAGCATTCGGGACCGCCGTCTCAAAAGGGCGGCCAGAATCATTTTCCAATACATCTGTCTTTTGGTCATCATTTCACCTGTCATGCAGTACTTCCGCCGGTCGCAGAGAAAGCAGACGGCGGACGGAGGGTAGGCTTCCCCCCAGGGTCACCAATAACGTCAGAATCGCAACGAGCGGAAGGACCATTGGTTTCGCATCAATCCCCGATCCGAAGACCGAGCGTCCGATGATTTGCGCGAAGACCAGCCCCGCCAGGTATCCGGCCAATCCCCCCAGGAGGGCTGTGATGAGTATTCCCGCCAGAAACAACAGGGAAACGGCGCTGTTTTGCGCGCCCATGGCCTTCAAAAGACCGATTTCCCGGCTCCGTTCCATGACGCTTGCCGTCACGAGATTGGAAATCCCCAGGGCGGAACCGAGCAGGGAAAGGACCGTCACCAGCAGCATGAGAAGCCGAATCTTCTCAAGGATGGCGCCTTCGGATTCGGCCACCTGGCGCAGCGGTTTCGCCACGGAATCGGGAATCACTTCCTCGATCTGATAGCAGATGGCGGAGACATAGGCCGTACAGTACCAAGTCTCCCATTCTTTGGACGAAAGGCTTTTGGGATTCCTTGCGGCTCTTCTGGAAAGTTCATTGTCGGGGGTTGTCAGAGCGCTCACTTCCACGCTTCCAACCGCGCCGGGACGTCCCGTCAGCGCCTGGACAAGGGATATCTGCGCGAAAAGGCCTTCGTCTTCCTCACTTCCCGCGTGAAAAATCCCCTTGATCAAAAGCGTCCTCCCGGCGCCGTCTTTCCCGCGGACGAAAACGCTGTCCCCCGGCTTGATTCCGAGGCGCTCCGCGAGACTTTTTCCGGCGAGAGCGCTTTCTTCCTCCCCGCCGGGCCATTCTCCTTCCGTGATGTCCCACCAGCTTTTCATAGGGCTCATCCCTGTTTCCACGACTTCTCCCGTTGGCAGTTCCAATCTTTTGTGAAACCAGGTTCCCGTCAATTTCACGGGGGCGTCCTCTGTTCCGATACGGACCTCGGTCTCCAAAAAGGGGGCGAAATCCACAATATTGAAGGCCCAGAAAATGGTTTTGATCTTTCCCAGATCCTCTTCCCTCAAATATTGCGCCATCGCTCCGCTTTCTTCTTCCACGCCGTAGAGTTCCCGCAGCAGCGATGCTCCCCGGGGTCTTACGGTGATATTGGCGCCGTAGGTCTTCAATTCCCGGTTGACCTTGTCTCCCACATCGAGGAGGACATTGAGCATGGCTGTGGCAAGAGAAACCCCGAGAGCCACGGTTACCGCGATCATCAGCATTTTCCGCCATTGGCGAAAAAGGATCCTGCCGACCATTCTCCAAAACATCGGGACCTCCTATGAAAACCGTTTTTGTTCTTTTTCCAAAGATTCCGTCCGGATGACCATGATTCCGCCCCGGATGGTGAATATTAGAGGAACGGGATTGCAGCCGCCTTTGAATCCGATGGTGGATTTATTCATGACCACGTCGCAAAGCTTGCACACGACGCCGTCCTTTCTTTCATAATAGCCTGTGGGGCCGCAGATGTCGCAGGCGTCCAGGCCGACTCCCCAGGCGGTCTCATTTTTTTTGATGATGATAAAACGCACTTCGACGCCGCTTTTACATTGATACTGAAAACGGTGGAGGCGTCCGTCCGCAATTTGCGTCAGGGGAATGTGAATTTCCCCGTCCAAGACCGCCACAGACTCCGCGGGAGAAAGGGCAACGGCTCTCCCGTCGTACCATTTTCCGGCAGTCAGCGTCAAAGCGGTCAGTCCATAGCAGGACAACAAAAATAGCGTGGTACGCTTCATTTTCCGGACGGCGGCCATCATTTTCCGTCGTTGGGCGGGGTTGTCCCCGTTTTCCTCCGGACGCCTGTTTTTGATCCACAGCAAAAAGGGCAGCGAAAGACTCAGGATCATCAATCCCAACAGAAACAGATCGCGGCGGTTCGTCCCCGATTTCACGAGGACGAAGAGCCAACGCCGCATGGGAATGATCCTGCGGGCCAGGAGCGGTTGCAAAAGCGCCGTCCCCTGGATCAAAAACTCAAAGACCAATCCGGCCAGGAGCGTTTTGCAAAGGACTTTCGAGGAAAGCCTTTTCCCGCAAGTGAACAGCGTCCGGAGAGAAAAAGACAAAATGACAAGCCCTGAAATCCATCCCGTTACACGAAAAAGGAAATCCGTACTCCACACACTTTCCCCCGCCGCCCGGAATTCCGTCGGATACAGGAGAATATCCGGCAGGCCGTAAAAAATAAGCGTAAAGGGCAGAAGGCACGCGGCGCATGGAAGAAACCATCTTTCTGCTTTTTGTAAAAGTCCGCGCAATCGGGCGCTCAAGATGACGACCAGGACCAATTCCAGCAGGATCGTCAGGGAAAGCGTCCCGATGATGAAATATTCCCGATTCACATAAGGGGTTTTGTATTTGAACACAGCCAAAACAAAGGCCGCGACGAATCCCGCCGCCAAGCCTTTGTAAAAGCGCTTGATTTCCAGCGGGCGGTCGCCAGTCGCAAGCCACAGCAGAAAAAGAACGAACAGAATTCCGACAGGCAAAGTGTTCTGCAGGACTTGTATCAGATATTTGAGCATGGCTCTTCGCCTCCCGCCGCAACGGATCGTTTTTTTCTACCAGGTTCTCGGAATCCAGTCAAAGGTCCATTCGGCAACGAGGGGTTCTTTCCAGAAGCGCCCTGTTACGCCCGTTTCTTTATCCACGTGCAGCAGATATCCCTGCGCTTCAGGGTTTTCGATGATAAAGCGAATCGTATAGGTACCCGCGGGGCCGAATTTTACGTTGGCGCCGTAGTGAGGGCCGTCGCTTGCGCTCATGGGCATGAAGCTTCCTTCGGTCTTGACGCCTTTTTCGTTGATGATCTCATATTTGACGGTCAGATTCGGTACGAAATCCCCCGCGCCGTAACCCAGCTCGTTATTGGCAAGGGCGGAAATATCCGCTTCCAAATGGCAGTCGGACTGGGCGGCGGGAAGAGAATTCCCGGCGGGCTCCATATCCACGGGCTGAAAATACACCGCCGCCACATTCAAGGGGCCCAGTTCGATATCGTCGCCGACGGGAAACTCCTCAAACCCGGCCACATCGGCCGGACCTACGGGCGCGGCTTTTGCCGAAAGAATCGAAGCGGAAAACAAGGTCATCATAAACACCAGTAAAATGAGCATACACTTTTTCATAAAACAACCTCCTCGTAAAATATAGATATTATGTGTGGGCCGGAACTTTTTTTCTTTTCCGGCGCTGGTAAACGAAGATCAGAACCGTCACAACCAGAAGAATTGCCTGGGGCAAAAGCGTCTCCACCGTGGGATAAATACCGAGAATATCAATGGAAGTAATCCCCCCCACCGGGGTCACCCGCACAAGGTTTCCCTCCTGGAGTTCCTTGACTCCGGCGCCCGCAAAAGATATGGACATGAGAAACAAGAGAATACTCGTCCCCAGGAAAAAGGGCTTCAAGGGTAATTTGATACTCAGGAAACGGATCAACAGATAAATGATGACCAGGATCACGCAACCTGTGCCGAGACCCGTCCAGATCATGTTGAAGTACGTCTCGGTCCCGGCGTGAAGCGCCTTATAGAAGAGAATCGTTTCGGCCCCTTCCCGGAAAACCGCCAGGAAAGCCGCGAAAGCCAATGAGAAGACGCTCCCCGTCGAAAGGGAACTCTGCACTTTTCCCGCGATATATTTGGACCATTCCTCCGCTTCGGCTTTGGAGACCATCCAGTTGCTCACATAGAAGAGTACGATCACGGCGATCAGCATGGTCACCCCTTCGATAATTTCCTGATTCGCGCCGCTGGCGGCCGTCAGTTTGTTCAGGATCCAGGCCATGACGACGCTTGCCAGAAGGGCAATTCCGGCGCCTTTGTATACGGCCCGGACCTTGTCCCGGTTCCCGCTTTTGATGAGGTAGGCAATGATGGCGCCGACAATGATAATGGCCTCAAAGCCCTCCCGGGTGATGATCAGAAGTGCCGCCAGGAATACGCCCGTCGCGCTTTCTCTTTTGCCGTCCAGTTGATTGGCGTCTTCCCGCAGATATTTTACCAGCAGATCCAGGGACGCCTTAACCTCTTCCTTGGGACTTTGGGCGGTCATGGCTTTTTTTGCGTAGCTGAACTGGTATTCGACCGTGGCGGCCCGGTTTCCGGAAATATATGCCATGACTGTCTTTTCGAAACCCAGCTTTTCGTAATACTTGTAATAGATTACATCAACCTGGTTTTTTGCCGCTTTGATATCTCCCTTTTCATAGAGGACGTAGGCCTCTTTGGAAACGGCCTCCATTTCATCGACAACCTCGTTCCAAGTCTCATAGGCGGCAAAGGCGGGTTGGGAAAAGGCACAGAGCAGAAAAAGGAACAGAGCAATAATTTTACGCATGTTGCGCCTCCTTTCAAAGAGAATGGGGAATTCTTCGTAATACAAACTGTCGGAAAAGCATATTCTTAAAATTTTAGCATAAAAATGTTTGATTTATGTAAAATTTAGTATTAATAGCAATTTATTTTAAAATCAAATAAATAATTTATGGTTTATTATATATTATTGAAAATATTTTGTCAATAAAATTATTTTAAAAACAAAAAAAAGATTGCTACAATTGCTGTAACAATCTTGATGGATATTTTTGATATCTAAAACAATTTTCACACAGAGACACAGAGGGCGCGGAGACGCAAACCCGGCGAGAATGCCCGGCATAGGTGTTTTGATCGTAGGGGCGCGCATTGCGCGTCCGTCTTACACAAAAAAGGAAATCCCCTCATCCCCGGATTTCCAGCGTCACCGGGCAATGGTCCGAACCGAGAATCTCCGTCTTGATGTCGGCGGCTACAAGTCTTTCTTTCAATCTTTCGGAAACAATGAAATAATCAATACGCCACCCGGCGTTGTTCTTTCTGGCGTTGGCCCGGTAGGACCACCAGGAGTAAATCCCGGTCCGGTCGGGATAAAAATACCGGAAAGTATCCACAAATCCGCTTTGCAGCAGCGTCGTCATCTTCCCGCGCTCCTCGTCGGTAAAGCCGGCGTTGAAGTGGTTCGTTTTCGGATTCTTCAGATCAATCTCCTCATGGGCCACATTCAAATCTCCGCAAAATATTACGGACTTTTTTTTGTCCAGTTTTTGGATATAGGCCAGATATTCCTCCTCCCACTCCATTCGATAGCTCAGTCTGGCCAGTTCATCCTGGGAATTGGGCGTATAGACCGTAATCAGGTAAAAATCGGAAAATTCCAGCGTAATGACCCGGCCCTCCTGGTCGTGTTTTTCTTTGCCGATCCCGTAGCTTGCGCCGAGAGGCTTGATTTTCGTAAAAACCGCCGTCCCCGAATAGCCTTTCTTGACGGCGTAATTCCAGTACTGTTCATAACCCGGCGTATCCAAGGCAATCTGCCCTTCCTGCAGCTTTGTCTCCTGCAGACACAAAATATCCGGTTTCTCATTGGTAAAAATATCCATAAAACCTTTTTGTACAGCGGCCCTGAGTCCGTTGACATTCCAGGATATCAGTTTCATTCTTTCTCTCCTTTTTCGATTATTCGGTCACAGCGCGGTCCGTTCTATAAAAACAATTCCCTGAGTTTATTCGCGACGCCGTCTTCGTCGTTGTCGGCGACGATTTCCAAATCCGGCAGCTCCGCTTTCAATTTCCGGTGGGCGTTTCCCATCAAGTACCCTTTGCCTGCCGTCATCAACATATCCTTGTCGTTGAGTCCGTCTCCGAAAGCGATTACATCCGATACCGGGATTCCCAGTTTTTCCATGACCGCCCGGACCGCATAGCCTTTGGACACCCCTTTATTCATAACCTCGAGACACATCTCGTTGGAAAGGGCGGCGTTGACTTCCCCGCCGAAGATTTCCCGCACCCTTTTATCGAGGGCGGTCACCAACCGCTCATCGGTTTCGGTCAAAAATAAGAATTTGATGGTGTCCGCGTCCATGATTTCCCCGAATTCCGCAAGGGTACTCTCAAAACCGGATTCTTTGTGAAATTCGGCAAATTCGTCCAGGCGCGATTCCACGTACCAATAATCCCCCTGGAAGACGCTCTTGTGAATTCCTTCGGCAATGGGCATTTCGAAGAGGCGTCTCGTAAGGGCCGGCGGGATGTCGTTCCGGTAAATCTCCCTGTCTTCCCTGTCATGGATCCGAGCTCCGTTGGAACTGATCAGGTACGAATGAAGCCCCAGCATTTTTTTGAAAGCGAAGGCGTCCAAATGATGCCGCCCGGTCGCTATGAAAAACAGATTTCCCTTTTCAATTACCTGCCGGATGACGTCGCGAGTTTCCGGGGAAATCGTATGGGCGCTGTTGAGCAGCGTCCCGTCCAGATCGCAGACTACGGCTTTTTTCGTCATTTTTACTCCCCCTTGTTTCTTTCCGTTTCTATTCTATCACGTTTTGACAAAGAAGTAAATATGATTCTTCATTGACTTTTTGGCGGATTTCGTGCTATAGTTTAGGAAAACAAGATGAGGAGGGCGATAGAAATGAGAAAAGCGATTCTGACCCCCCTGCTGTTTTGGTTCTCCTTCCTCATAGGCTGTCCTGTGCGGGCCGTACATGATTCCGTACAGGTATTGATCCGGCAGAAGGTCGTGGAGATCAGGGGAAATCAAATGTTTATCCGCAGGGATGTGGTGGTAAAACTGGCAAATTTTTTAAAAGCTTCGGACAAAAACGCGGTGGAAAAATTTTTGAAAAATCTGGAATCGGGATTCGAAATGTACGCGCATAGCCATGGCCTTGAACTCATGCCCGGTCCACCGGAGGAAAAGAAATGATTGCGTCGAAAGAAATGGCGTCACAAATTCAGTTCGGACCCGGAAAGGCGGAAGATGCGGCGGAAATCTATGAAGTCTACCGCAAGGCCATTGCGCATTTGCTGGCGCAGGGAATCGACCAATGGGACGAGGAATACCCCAATCTCCATACCATCGAAAGCGACATCGGGAAAGGGACCCTGACCGTGGGGAAAATAAACGGCGTCCCGATTCTTGCTTATGTTCTCAACATGGAATATCTTGACGGGTTTGAAAAGGGAGACTGGAAGGGCGACGAAAACAGTTATATCGTTCTGCATCGCTTCGTGGTGGACCCGCAGTACCAAAACCGGGGATTGGCAGGGATCGCCATCGATTACATGGTTAAGCAGCTGCTACAGCGCGGAATCCATTCGATCCGGATCGATACATTCCCGCCCAACGTCGGCTCCATTCGCATGTATGAACGGCAGGGGTTTCAAAAAGTCGGGGAAATCACCTGGCGCAAAGGGATTTACGGAATTATGGAAAAATTATTTTGAGCACACGGGGGAAAATATGATCATCAGAAAGGCTACAGAGGCGGATTTGCCGGAAATGTTAAAATTATACGAAATCGCGCGGCAGTTCATGCGGGAAAACGGAAACCCCACCCAATGGGGGGACGACTACCCCAAAGTGGAAGTGTTGAAAAACGATATGGCCGCCGGGCGCAGTTATGCCGTGACCGACGATGCCGGAAAAGACTTGATCGCGACTTTTTGTTTTTATGTGGGCATTGAGCCCGTATACAACAAAATCGAACAGGGGAAGTGGCTTAACGACGCGCCTTACGGCGTCATACACCGGATCACAACCGCCGGTAAAAATAAGGGACTCGGCGCGGAAATCCTGGACTGGTGTCTCGATCAATGCGGCAATGTGCGTATTGATACCCACAGGGACAACCATCCCATGCAAAAGGTTCTGGAGAAGAGGGGATATCAATACTGCGGCGTTATCCAGTGGGAGGACGGGACGGACCGAATCGCGTTTCAGAAGGTGAAATTTTCGGAAAATACTTGACTTTTTTAGGCAATCGCGTTATAATTACCGAAACGAATATGCTAATTTATAGTTTCGTAATTTATAAATTAGCACAATTAAAATAAGAATATAAGCTATGTAGAGAGTGATCCAAATGTTTTTCGGTCGAAAAACTGAGATGAAAGAACTGAACCGTCGATATGAAAACGGCGGTTTTTGATTATTTAAGGTTGATGACGAGACATTCGTTCTAAAAAATGTAAGCATATGACATTTATTGAAACCAATAAATGTAAAACGCTTGCATTTTTTTCCTTTTTTGTGTATACTATGGGTAAGAGGTGATTCGCTTGGAACGATTGTTAACGCAGGATCTGCTTTCCTGGAAGAAAAACAGGAACAAGAAACCGCTCGTCTTGTTTGGCGCCAGACAAACCGGAAAAACATATCTGATTACGGAATTCGGCAAAAATTACTACAGTAATATCGTATATTTTAACTTTGAAGGAAGTCCGCAGCTGGCCGATATTTTTAAAAAAGACTTGAACCCGGCCCGAATTTTGAATGAATTGAGCGCTTTTTCCGGTTCTTCCATCCTCAAAGGGAAAACGTTGATTTTTTTCGACGAAATCCAGGCCTGTGCGCAGGCTCTCACCTCGTTGAAATATTTTTGTGAATGGACGGAGCAATATGATATCATTGCGGCCGGAAGCCTGCTTGGAATCGTATTGAACCGGAAAAACTATTCTTTTCCCGTGGGGAAGGTGGATCTTCTTTCTCTTTATCCCTTGAATTTCAAAGAATTTCTGTTGGCGACGAAAAATGAGAAACTGATTGACATGATCGCGACAGCCTTCGAGAATGACGCGCCGCTTTCCGAGCCATTGCACGAAAAGGCGCTGGATCTGTACCGGATATACCTTATTGTGGGCGGAATGCCGGCCGACGTCAACGAATATCTGGAACGAAAGGACTTTGATTACGTCCGCATCACGCAAAATGCCATTTATCAAAATTATATAGCGGACATGGCGAAATATTCCACTCCCGCGGACACCGTTAAAACCATTGCCGTATACGACAGCATTCCCGCCCAGTTGGCCAAAGAGAACAAAAAATTCCAATACCGTCTGATCAAAAGCGGCGCGCGGGCCAGCACCTACGAATCAGCAATGGATTGGCTCAAAAAAGCG
>JAISST010000106.1 GCA_031272945.1 Fusobacteriaceae bacterium | reverse complement strand
TCCCGGACACAGTTCCGCGAGGATTGCCCGGTTCCCCATGAAATCGTCCCGGTAGATTCTGATTTTTCCGCTGACGACGATTCCGACGGCCCGGACGGGATCGCCGATGGTAAAGATGTCGCTTCCTTTCGGGTATTTTTTGCCGGATAAAAATTTGCTCTGCACGAGTTTTTGCAGATCATAGGGAAATATATCGGCAAAAAGGTCCAATTGGGCCAATAATTCTTCGGTAATTTTCATGATATTTTTCCTTTTGTTGGAAATCCAACAGATTTTCTGCAAAAATTATACTATAATATGGGAAGAAAAGCAAGAAACATTTTAAGGGAGGTTGACATGAAAAGACAAATCATCAAAATCAACGAAACATTGTGCAACGGCTGCGGGGCATGCGCCACGGCCTGCCATGAGGGAGCCATCGCCATGGTTGACGGAAAAGCGCGGCTCATCCGGGACGATTACTGTGACGGGCTGGGAAACTGCCTGCCCGTCTGCCCCACGGGGGCCATTACTTTGGAGGAAAGAGAGGCGGCGGCCTTCGACGAAAAAGCGGTACGGGAAAAGTCGGCTCCGCTTGCTTGCGGCTGTCCCGGGACCATGGCCCGGGTTGTGGAGGGTCCCGCGTCCGGGGAAGCCTGCGGGATCGGAGCGGAAGCGGATATTCCGAGCGAGCTTCGCCAGTGGCCCGTGCAGATTCGGCTCGTCCCGGCGAAAGCGCCGTACTTTGAAAATGCGGATATCTTGATCGCGGCCGATTGCACCGCTTTCGCCTTCGGCAATTTTCACAGAGAGTTCCTGCGCGGCCGCCGAATGGTGATCGGTTGTCCAAAACTGGATCCTGTGGATTCCACCGATAAACTGACGGAAATCATCGGCGCAAACAACATCCGGAGCGTAAGCGTCGTCCGGATGGAAGTGCCCTGCTGCGGAGGCCTGGAATTTGCCGCACGGGAGGCGCTCAAACGAAGCGGAAAAACTCTTCCCTTCCATGTCCATATCGTCGGGATAGACGGTAAAAATGACAAATTTTTCGAAAAACAATAATTTGATTGACAAACTATTCCTTATGCGATATAATAGTAGCGAGAAAATATTTTCTTTTCAAAAAATTTCATTGACGAACGAGGAGGGAGCAAAAAATGAGAAAAGGAATGATTGCGATCGGAGCTTTGCTGTTGTCTTCCGCGGTGTTCGCGGGCGGAAAGGAACCCGTTGCTCCGGAGGTTCAGACCATCGTGAAAGAGGTTGTGGCCCCCAAGAGCGGTCCGTCCGGTTATGTGGACATCTATTATGAGTGGCGGGGAAAATCCGCTGCGCATAAGAAAAGCGGACATAAGGATCATCTGTCTTCCAATTACGGAACTTTGCACGCGGAAGGGGAATTGCAGATCGACGAACGGAATCTTCTGTACCTGGAAGTGGAAAATTTTCACGCGGTCAGTCGGCCCGGTCCCGATGATCTATGGGAAACGGAAGACGACCACACGGATTTTACGCTGGAATTTACCCACCAGCATGATTTTCTCGGCGGCGTAGCCTGCAAATTCATTTTCAACAACAATGACGGAGTTCTCGAAAGCAAGCGGCTTGAGTACCAGGCCCGCTGGAATTTCGCGGAAAAATTATTAAACAACGACTTTATCCAGACGAAAGACTTCGTGTTGGCGCCGAAAGTAGGCTACAACTGGGATGAACATTATGAGTACGATGAAGGGGCAGGTCTGTCCGGATTTGCAAAGGACTTCTATTACGGAGTCGATTTGTATACTTATTTTGAACTCCCGCTGAATTTCGAACTGGAATTCAATCTGTATTTGACGCAGCACAAATACAACCGGGCCATTGCGGAAAACAAGAAAAAGAATTTTACGGCCGACGTGGAACTCTATTTATACAACACGACAAAGCTGGTCGACTTGAGCGACAAACTCAGTCTGAGTTTCTACTTTGAAGGCGGTTTTGATCCCTACAGCCATTCCAACAGAAAGATTTTCGCCAGCGATATGGGACATCCCGACGCGACGGACGGCTATACGCTCTATGCTTTGCCCGCCCTCCGGCTGGATTACAAAGTGACGGACAACTGGAACATCTACCTTGTGGCGGGCGCCAGAACGGAAAACATCCATACCAGCTCCAAAGAAGCGCAGGGATGGGTATGGCAGCCTGTGGCCCAAGTGGGGTTCAAGGTGGAATTTTAACCGGTAATTCATGAAGCAACCCGGGAATACAGCAAAAAAAAGTTACAGAACAGGGGTGTACAGACGATGATGCCGTTAACATTCGCAAACATCGGAGCATTGGTGGCAATTAAAAAAATCGGGGGCCGGGATGAAACGCGCAGATTTTTAAATAATCTCGGTTTCGTCGAAGGCTCCCGGGTTAGCATTGTCTCCAAAACCGGCGGTAATGTCATAGTAAATGTCAAGGAATCCAGAATCGCCGTTGGCAAAGAAATGGCAAACAAAATAATTGTAGACGAGGGATCAAGGAAATGAATACATTACGAAACGTAAAACCGGGCGAGAGCGCCGTGATCAGGAAGCTTCACGGCGAGGGCGCCGTCAAGAAGCGGATCATGGATATGGGAATGACGAAGGGGACATCGGTTTTTGTCCGTAAAGTAGCTCCGTTGGGCGATCCGGTAGAGATCACCGTGCGCGGCTACGAGCTTTCCATCCGGAAAGAGGACGCGGAGCTGATCGAGGTCGAATAAATCGTCTCATTAAAATGATTCGGATAGCGCAACACGCTGTGGAGAATATTGTAAATATTGAAAAATCTGTAACGAGAGGTAATTTCTATGTCAATCAAAATAGCCCTGGCGGGCAACCCCAACAGCGGAAAGACGACGCTGTTTAACGCTTTGACCGGATCAAGTCAATTTGTGGGCAATTGGCCGGGCGTAACCGTCGAAAAAAAAGAAGGAAAAATCCGCGGGCTTCACGGCGGAGAGGAAGCCATACTGGTGGATTTGCCGGGAATCTATTCCCTTTCCCCCTATACGCTGGAGGAAGTGGTCTCCCGAAATTATCTGACCGATGAAAAGCCCGACGCCATTATCAATATCATTGATGGCAGCAACCTGGAGAGAAACCTGTACTTGACGACCCAGCTGGCGGAATTGGGGATTCCCATGATCGTCGCGGTCAATATGATCGACGTCGTACGGAAAAAAGGGGATACGCTGGATTCCGCGAAACTCTCGCAGGAACTGGGCTGTCCCGTCCTGGAAATCTCCGCCCTCAAAGGCGAAGGGGTCCGGGAACTGGCCGAGAAGGCCATGGAAGTGGCAATAGAAGGGAAACCTATGCGTCACCGGCACAAATTTGCCGGCAGCGTGGAACACGCCGTGGCCCATATCGAGGAGGCCGCGCTCCACGACATGCCCGACGAGCGGCAACGGTGGTTCGCCATCAAGCTTTTCGAGCGGGATGAGAAAATCATCGAAAAATTGCATATCACGCCCGAGACGCTGCGGCATATCGAAAAGGATATCGCCCATTGCGAAGAAGAGCAGGACGACGACGCTGAAAGCATCATCACCAACGAGCGCTATATTTATATTGCCTCGATCATCGGCGGCTGCTATACCTGCAAGAGCAAAGGACAGCTTACGAATACCGATAAGATAGACCGTATTGTGACGAATCGCTTGCTGGCGCTTCCGATTTTTATCCTGGTGATGTTTGTGATCTATTATGTATCGGTGACGACTGTCGGCGCCTGGGCCACCGATTGGGCCAACGACGGCCTGTTCGGAGAAGGATTCGACCTGTTCGGATCGAATATCCATGTGCCTGGAATTCCGGTTCTCGTGGGGAATTTTCTCGAAGCCGTCCACTGCGCGGCCTGGCTCCAGAGCCTGATACTGGATGGCATCATCGCCGGCGTGGGAGCCGTACTGGGTTTTGTGCCCCAGATGCTGGTGCTGTTTCTGTTTCTGGCCATTGTGGAGGATATCGGCTATATGGCCCGGATTGCTTTCATCATGGACAGAATTTTCAGAAAATTCGGCCTTTCCGGGAAGTCCTTCATCCCGATTTTAATCGGAACAGGTTGCGGCGTTCCCGGCATCATGGCCTCGCGGACCATAGAAAATGAAAGAGACCGCCGGATGACGATTATGACGACGACCTTCATCCCCTGCGGCGCAAAACTCCCGGTTATCGCGCTGATATCTGGGGCGCTGTTTGACGGCGCGTGGTGGGTGGCGCCCAGCGCGTACTTCATCGGGATCGCCGCGATCATTGCCTCGGGAATTCTTTTGAAAAAGACGGGCGCTTTCGCCGGAGAACCTGCGCCCTTTGTGATGGAGCTTCCCCCCTATCACATTCCGGCGGTATCCAATGTGTTGCACAGCATGTGGGAAAGGGGTTCCTCGTTCATCAAAAAAGCGGGAACCATTATCCTGTTGGCGACGATTTTCGTGTGGTTTACCTCAAGTTTCGGCTTCGCGGACGGTTCTTTCGCTCAAGTGGATATGGATCAGAGCATCCTGGCCTGGATCGGCAACAAAATTGCCTGGATCTTCAAACCTTTGGGCTGGGGCGACTGGAAAGCGGCCGTGGCCGCTATCACCGGACTCATCGCCAAGGAAAACGTCGTAGGAACCCTGGGAATCCTGTACGGAGGTCTCGAAGAAGTGTCCGAGGACGGCGCGGAGATCTGGGACGCCCTGCGGCAGGCGATGGCGCCCGCCATGGCCTATTCCTTCCTGGTGTTCAATCTTCTTTGCGCGCCATGCTTTGCGGCCATGGGCGCCATCAAGCGGGAAATGAACAACGGAAGATGGACAATGTTTGCCATTGCCTATGAGTGCGTATTCGCCTATTGTATCGCGCTAATTATCTATCAATTGGATCTGTTTTTTACGGGCGGCGGTTTTACGGCGGGAACCATGACGGGTTTGATTCTGTTTCTGTTGTTGGGATGGCTCATCGTCCGTCCTCCGAAGAAAGAGAGGAAAAATATCGGCAGACGTGAGACAAGGGATCTGTGAAAGGAGGGTTCATGCAATTCCTGAAGGAAAATATCGGAACAATTGCGGTAGCGGCGGCGCTTGCCATTATTGTGCTGTGGATCGTGCGAAAGCTCGTGAGGGACAGACGGGCCGGGAGGACCTGCGGAAGTTGCCCGGACAATTGCGGCTGTTGCGGGGAAAGCGGAAAGAAATAAACGGAAAGCAAACAGAGGTCTCAAATACGACCTCTGTTGTTTTTTTCGCTTTCGATTCAGAACTTTTGGACATAAACGGGATTTCAGTTGAAAATAGCTTGAATTTGTGTTAGAATGTATTTGAAATCATAGCTGTGGAAATAGGTGAGGTGGATGAAGAAGATATTTTTGCCGGTATTACTGGTATTGGCGTCTTTTTTGTACGCGGAGGGCGTCCGCATATCGGATCTTGCCCTCGGCCAGGAGGGAATCCTCTTTGACGAAAAGACAAAAGCGCCTTTTACGGGCCTGGCCCTGGATTATTACGCCGACGGAGCGATCAAGGCGGAGATTCCGGTGACGGAAGGGAAATTTGACGGCCTGATGAAGCTTTATGACCAAAGGGGAATCCGTCACGGGGAAATCAATTACAAAGCGGGCGTTCTGGAAGGGCCGGTCCGGGATTATTATAAGAGCGGCGTCTTGAAAACGGAGACGATCTACCGGAACAATCTGAAGGAAGGCATGGCAAAATCCTATTATGAAAACGGAACAATCCGTTCTTTCGGCTATTACGCCAACGGAAAGAAGAACGGCGCGGAAAAGATTTATTCCGAAGAGGGAAAACTGACGGAAACCGCCGTCTATACCAATGATCTGTACAACGGATTGATTACCCGCTACTACGGAAACGGTCGCGTCGCGTCGGAAGTCCTGTATAAAAACGGAAAAGCGGCGGGGCCGGGTCGACAATTTTACGAAGACGGCAGAGAAAAACCCCAGGCGGGAAAGCTTGAAAAAGTTGTTGCGGAAATGAAAACGCCCAAGATAGGCGGAAATTTGGAGGAGAGAGAATGAGAAAAGTTTTGATGGTCCTGCTTCTGATCGGTCTCACTTTGTCAGGGAAGGTTGTGAATTCGGATCAGCTCGTCAAAAAAGACGGCGTATGGTATGAAGAGGCGGAGAACCAGCCTTTTACGGGCTTGGCAAAAGGTTATTACAGCGACGGAAAATTGAGAACGGAGTTGACTTTTCGCGACGGCGTCCCCGACGGCCCCTCCAAAGGTTATTATGTCAACGGCAAACTTCGCTCGGAAGGCAACTTTGAAAAGGATAAAAAAGCCGGAGTGTGGCAGCATTATTTTGAAAACGGCGCCGTTCAGATCCGGGAGGAATATAACGGCGACAAATGCGTTGTCCGGGATTATTTTGAAAACGGAAATCTCTCCATGGAGCGCCACATAGAGGGGGGGAAACTGAACGGACCCCTGACCTGGTATTATGAAAACGGCGCGCTGAACGGGCAGTGCAATTTTACCGAGGATGTGGCCGAAGGCATTGAGACGCGCTATTTTGAAGACGGCAAGACAAAAAAGTCCGAATACGAATATGTGCAAGGCAACATTACCGGAAAGGGAATCGAATACTATCCCAACGGAAAGCAGGCCGTGGAAGCCCACTATGTGGACGCGAAGAAGGACGGTCCCTACAAAGGCTGGTTTGAGTCCGGTCAACTGGCCGTGGAAATTGATTACAAGGCCGAC
>JAISST010000051.1 GCA_031272945.1 Fusobacteriaceae bacterium | reverse complement strand
AACCAAGTGAGTTTCCGTCCCCCACGACGGGGAACTTTTCATCTATTAAGAGATAAGATAAAAGATAATGATATAGATAATTGTGTTTCCGTCCCCCACGACGGGGAACTTTTCATCTATTTGAAACTGCTGCCCGCTTTCATTAGATATCCGGCGGTTTCCGTCCCCCACGACGGGGAACTTTTCATCTATCCTCTCTTCTGAAATCATGAAATGACCCGGTCAGAAAGAGAGGATAGCGGCTGAAAAGTATTATTGGAAACATTTGCTTCACCCTTGTAAAGTATCTTAGCTTCAAATGACCATTTTATCATATGCGGCTGAAAATCATATAATTGATATTTCACATTTCCCCATTTCATACAGCTTGCCGTTCAACTTTGTACATTTCAAGATATGCGGAGAAATCCCAATGGAAACGTCCTGTTCATGCTTATGGTCACGCTTGGGCCTCTTGGGAAACATGACGCTCAGGATTTTGGATACGTTCCGGACCGCTTCTTTCTTTTCATAAAGGCTGTACATAATCGTTTTCAGCGGATATCCAGTCCCGCCGCCCAAGTAAAAGGCTTTTTCAACATACGGCGTATCTGTCTTCTCGAAAGAACTTACGATTATCGCTTGGTAGTCCTCGTTGTACGCATTGATCATTTGTCTCAAATCGTCTATGCCGTAGGGAAAGATCGTTGTATCAATGGTGAGATCTACTTCTATTTCAGTCCCGGGTCTGATACATTCCCGCAGAATATTCAAAGCGCTGGCTTTTCCGTCATTGATTTTGGGCGCTGAAAGGTCCACTTTCTGACACAGAATCAAGTCTTTCACGGATAACGGCGCGCTGTCTCCCACGATGAGTCCGCTCATAACGCTGTTGACCATATCTTTCGACTCCGTCCCGGGTCTATTCAACTTATGGAGAATTTTCGATTCGATAGATCTTGACGTCAGATCTTTTCTGGGGTTTAGGCTGGATTTTGAGATTGTTGTCGTTATAGATGCAGCATCCGATGAAAACTTCGCTTTATTCTTTGCAATAGAATCATGCAGTATAATACTCCGCAAAGCGCCTTTGACAGAACTACCTGGCACATAGGGATTTCCATAGGCGTCTTTGAGGAAGGCGGCAATCTCTTTGTTCGCTAATTTTTCAACGATTCGGTTGCCATATCTTTCTTTTTCTTTAATGATGCCATCGTTTGCGTCAAGGACGTAAGACAGGCACTCCTCAAATTCACTGGTCTTTACTTTGTTTTGCTCCAGCCAGGCAAGAAGGTCGTCCGCTCTCGGATCCTGGATATATTTGATGAAAGCCGGCGCGATTTTTTTCTCGTACAATTTTTCATACAGTTTCTTGATATCCGGAATATAGACTTTCTTATCTTTCAAAGAAAACGCGTATTCCTTTTTCCCGATAGATTTTCCCGAGCCGATGAAAAGCGGCGTCACCGTAGTCTGCTTGCGTGTGTATTGTGTCAGATAGCTTTCCCTATCAGTTCACCCCCAGAAACATCGGTTTTGCGTAGCGATATACGGGATGAGTTCCATTATCCGATACATCGAAAATATCTCCCTCGAAGGGGCGCTCAAAAACAGATCCGCTTTGGAAGGAATAGAAATCATTCTTTTTCAGCGGCTGTTCGCTGTAGGTTTCGGAAAACACAAATCCGCCGCGTTTGATCAGCTGATATTGGGCATTGCCCAACGCTTGCAGCAATTCTTCTTCCTTTGCCATAGCCGTGGAAAGTAGCACATATTTCTTATGTCCGGTCTGACCTGCTTCCGCAATACTTGCAGTTTCTTTGACTCCGCCTTTGAGGCTGAAACGCCCGTACCCCGCGCTGCGTTTTCCACCGATGCCGGAATAACTCAAATTTTCCAGCAGATTAAACATGTATTCACTCTTTTCTTCATCTTTCACGCCCACGATAATAAAGATGCCGTTGTCTTTATGAAAATGGTAGCTTCCGACGTTGTAGAGATTATTATTTTCTGCTGTATCCAAAGCTACTTTGGCGGTCAGCGCGTAAGCGCCCAATTCTTTAAAGGCGGCCAACTCCTGTTCCGGATCCAGTTCCCCGTCAAGATAGCGCTGAATGTTCTCTTCCCGGATATAGGCAAGTTTTTTGAAGAGCTTTTTTCTGGCGGAATCTCCGTCCTCTTTCTTGTCCACCTTGCAAATGGGTTTCGGGATGTAAAATCCTTTGCCGATATAGGGAAATCCGTCGGAAATCTTTATTTCATCTTTGCGGCAATACCCTACAAAGCGGTCCAGTTCTTCCACGCCACCCGATTTCAAGGCTTCGATGCAGAGGGCTGAAAAGATTGTGTCAGAGCAGATGGAAAAGGCGGCGTCCTCAAGGGAGTCTGCCCCGACATGCAGTCCCGTTTCAAAGGCCAGTTTATATCGAATATAGTCCATGACTTACTCCTTTGGAGATTCGAATATTCCTTGCAATTTCTCTACCAATTCTTCAGAAATTTCTCCGACGACCGGAACTATTACGATACTCTCTATCTCTATTTTTCCGGAACCTCTGGAACCATGACCGCCAAGATAATCATACTTCAACAGTTCAAAACCGTCTTTGATAGTCTGAAAATCTTCAACGACCTCGATTTCGTTATCAAGGGTATAAATGATGCTCAGCGGGAATTCAGCTCCCCGGATCACCCGCTCAATCTGTCTGGGATTAGCTACTGCCGTTAGTCTGTCTATCGTGTTTTCGAATTTCACTTCCGTTTCCAGCCGCGCTCCGCGTTTTTGTAAATCGTCTTTATTAGAGAGCGTCATATCCGAAAAAATCAGGCGGCCTATTTTGTAATCTTTGCTGTCTGACGCCCCGAACAATCGCAGTATTTTTTCCGGGTCTTTCCCAGGTTTCTGCGGTAGCGCTCCACCAGCCAATTGCTTTGCCAACAAAGTTCTCATTTTTCCTTTTAACGAGCTACCGGGAATAATGGGGAGCTTGGTTAAAGGATCCCGAACCACAGGAGAATCAATTGCACCGATTGCCGCGAACTCATTTGTACCACCGATATGCATTCCGGTTTTGACTTCTATTATTCCGGTAATTTCTAATTTTCCATACATTGTCTCTTCCTCCTATTTATCCTTCCCACCATAGAATTTGTGGTAAGCCACCAGCGCTTCCATATATTTCTCAAACAAGATAAAGCTTGTTTTCTTTTTTTCCAAGTCGTTTTCTTTGTTGACTCTATCCAAATGATCCAAAATGCCTGCTTTTTTGATAAAATCCTCGACAGATCTCTCACGTCCGTATTCATAGACAAATTGAACTTTCAGATATTGCAATTTACTGTTCAACTCTGTAGGACTCGTCTCATAAACTGCATAATTATAGATTTCTGATAAGTTTGATAAAAGATTTCTGATTTTGCTGGTTGTCAGGAGCACGTTTCCCCATTTATCCTTATCCAGACTCTTTACCGCCGCTTCCGCAATGTTGACGTAGTTGTCCTCTGTCAGTATCGTAACGGAATTCGCTTGCGAATTTGCTGTATATGCCATTATTCCTCACTCTCCTTTTCTCTTGTCATGTACACATAGAGATACAGCGCCAAAATCACTCTTTTTCTGTCTTCCGCCGCCTTCATCCAGGCATACATCTTTTTCTTGAACTCGTCATATTTTGCTTTCTGCTTTTTATACGCTTCATCCTGTCCCTTGAATCGGGCTTGATCCGGTTCCATCCTTGCCAGCAGGTAGGCATACCGGGCGATATTGATCTTCTCATCGGCGTTTCGGATGTATTCCAGCAGATTGTAGATAAAGTTTTTTCCCCTGGCGTTTTTCGGATCATCGAAAAATGTTTGAATCAACTTGAGCTTTTCCCCGAGCACATTTTCCGTGAAATCATCCCAAGAAAAGGTAAATTTTTCATCGAACAGCGTAACCGCATTTTTTAGCGTTTTTCCGGAAGAATCTTTATATTGCTTAGCGGCGTCCTCCAATTCCCCACTTTCCCTTGCCATGGCCGCAATCGGGAATTTGTCCGGGTAGATGCCGATTCCCGCCGATATTGTCAGCCGATTGAGCGAAAATTTTTGCAGCGCTTCCCTCAGGTCGACGGCAGCGCCGATCACTTCGTCCCAGGCGCCGACGAGGAAAACATCGTCGCCGCCGGAATATACGATAACAATATTTCTTGCCTTGGCGGCTTTATCGGCTGTTTCACCTACGCCGCTTAAGTACAAGCTTCCGTTTTTCAGTAAATAATTGATGTGCTTTTTGAAAAAAATCGAGAGATTTCTGGATAATGTCGCGGTTCGTGAGAGCGTCAGATGCTTGTCTTCAAATCCCGCCACAAAGGCCTGACCCAGGTTGTCTACGTCGGCGCGGAGTACACAGATTCTCCGGATTCCGGTGGATTCATCCGCCAGATCCTCAAAAGTACAGGCCGGATTTGGCGCATAGTCTCCTATCCAGAGTTTGGTGGCGTATTTCGCCCCTTTCAGCCACTTGTTCTTTCCATAGACTCTGATCACGTCGGGATTGTCTTTGTATTTTTCCGCTTCTTTTTCACTGCGGACGATGACGCAATGACTGACCGGGAGGATGACTCCTCTTTCCGGGACAATTCCCGGTTCTGTCGTTTTCAATACCAGAAAACAGGAATCTTCTTTGAGGATTTCCGGCGACATGCTTTCCAGCGAGGAACAAATGGCGCATTTGTTGTCGGGAGTCAGGAGATCGCTCCGATGACAGACAACACATTCCCTCCCGTGGTCCTGACTTCCTTTTCCATTGAGACAGAGAATATCTTCCGCAGAATAGCGGTTCAGCTTCTTGCGACTGATCTCAGCGGAAAGTTCCCGGAAGAGATTCTTGTAGTCTTCGGGTTGCTCGCCCATCCCCAATTCATTGGCGCTGCATTCCACGGTTGCCCAGGCGATATAGAGCGCCGTATTGAAATATTCGAGATACCATTTATTGACAGCTTGGAAATATTCTTCCACGATTTTTTTTGTTTGCCCCGTATTGGCTGCCAGCACATAGGCGTGGCCGCCTCCGGAATAGATCAGATTCGTTCTCGCGAATTCCAGTTTTTCAAGCAATTCATCGACAATGTGTTCCAGCATGATTTCCAGGTAAAATGACCTGGCGCGCAAGCCTTTGAGCGCGCCTTTGCTCGTGATCGTATAGATAAAATTCTGGATACCGGAGATATCCATGGAAATCAGCAAAAACGCCTTTTTGTCGTAAAATGTCTTTGCTTCCTTAAAAAGCGTCGTTTTAAAATCCGTAATTCCTTCGGAATTCAGATAGTCAAGGATGCAGGCTCCGAAAGCCGCTGTTGTTTTTGAATGATCGTAAATCGAGATGTCCGGTATCTCTTCTTTGTTTGTAGAGGACGGCAGAAATGTGGTATAGGCTTCCAGTAGTTCCAAAATGGAGTTGATCTTCTCTTGCGATGGCGTCACATCGGCAAGATCGTCTTTCATGTTACGCAAAATGTTCTCATAACTTACATTCGCAATTTCTCCAAGTTCATGGGGATAATTGATCGCCTCCCCTTCAAAGGTTTTTCCCGGATAGGATCGCTTCTTTTCTTTGGGGTTTGCTTTCTCTTTGTTAAGGAGATTGAAAATGCTTTCCAATTCTTGCTTTGGGTTAAATCCGCCTTCGTTTTCTCCCTCAATCTCATCGCTTCCCCTTCTGTCGGAAGCGGCTGAAATATTGTCGGCAATATACGTCACGTAGGCCAGCGCGCTTTCATCCAATTTTGCGTTTTTCAAGCGGCTGCTGTGATGAAACAGTATTTGTTCGGTTATCGCCGGAATATCCAGGTTTGGTAAGTTTTCCCGAATGAATTTTTCCCCCAGCCAGCTGTGGTCGCCTTTTTCCGTGTTGGTCCGAAGGATAATTTTGCCGATGTCATGGAGTAAGCCGCCGATGGTTACCTGTATTTTTCTTTCATTCAACTTTTTCACCCCGCTCTGTTTCTTTTTTCAGATATTTGACGCAACCCATGCCGAGGGCTGTTTTTATTCCAATCCCGGAGTATTCTCCGTAACGCATCAGCAAATGGGCAAGATTGACCAATTCTTTGGGACCGTTGATCCGAAACTGCATCAGTCCCATAAAAGAAGGAATTTTTACCCCCTCCAGATGGAAGACTGTGCTTTTCAGATTATATTTATAGATTTTTGTATAGGCGTCCAAATGTTCCAGAACCTCATGGCTGTCCATGGAACTGTCTTGGGCAAAGGCGTTGAATTTTTTCATCAGGCTGTTGAAGATTTTCCAGACATCGGGGAAATAGACGTAAGTTCCTTCGCTCTTAAACGCCGTCGGCGTCTTGAACTGCACATCAAGAAGTCGGCTGTTCTCACCGAAGTAGGTCTTTTCTACCAGAGAATCATACGTAGTCTCTTCGTGACGCATGGATTCAACACGCAGCTTTATATTTTTATCCTTAAGTTCAAAATAATCCGGTTTTTTACGGTAAATTCGGTCTACGATTCTCTCTTTTGCCTCTTTCGTCAGCGTGGTAACAATCCAGATCGTCTTATCACCGTATTTTTCTATATGCTGTGTATAGGGTTTCAGACCGACGTCGTGTAGAATTTCTGCGTATTCCGCATCCGTTTGTTCCATCAGAACGCCATGATACAGCGAGCTATGATTCACAGTAAACGGCAAATCCCCTTCTGGCAGTATTTTCATGGTTAATCTTGACAACATGGCCTTCTCCTGCTATAGTGTTGGTATAGTTTATTTCTTTAATATTAGTACATTTTCATCCGTTTGTCAATTATTAATTCTATCTGTCCATTAAATAAGACACGGTTGTATACAATTCCTCGGGAGGTTTTATGAAAAGAATATTGTTTTCACCGATCGGAACCACGGACCCCATATCAAACTGTGCGGACGGGCCGTTACTTCATATTTGCCGGGTGTACCGACCTGATCTCGTGTATTTGTACTTGTCGAAGGAGATATGTGAAATCCAGAATAAGGATGACCGATACCGATACAGCCTGAGTAGATTATCGAAGGCAACGGGGCATGACTTAGAGATTACAAGCATAGAACGGAACGAATTGACAGATGTTCACGAATTCGATTATTTTTATAATGAGTTCAAAAATATATTGAAAGAAATACATGAAAAATTTCCTGAAGCGGAAATTCTGTTGAATGTTTCTTCAGGGACCCCGGCCATGCAATGTACGCTGTATTCTCTGGCAGTATTGGGAGAATTCGCGGGGTTGAGCGCCATCCAGGTCTCGACCCCTGAGAAAAAGCACAACCCGCGCAGGGACAGGCTGGAAGATTACGACAAAGAGCTCTATTGGGAGACAAATGAAGATAACAGCGATAATTTCACCAACCGATGCAAAATCTTGGAAGAAAAAAATGCCCTGGCCAGATTTACGGAAAAAACAATACAGTGATTTTATCAAAGGACTCACTCCCGTCTTTTTCGCTGTGCTGAAATTCTATTTGAAAAACAAGTGCAGGCTGGATATTGACGAAGATTACTCAAATGGTAAAAAAGGTAAAAGCTGGAATTCTGCAAAAATACATACAAATTTAGACTTGCTTGATTGTTTGCAAAAGGACTATAAAGATTTCAATTTTGGGACGATCTATGCGGATCACTTGGTAGCGATTGCTCTGGATCAGCGATTTAATCAAGACTTTGCTTACAAAACAATTGTCCAGGACTTGAATGAAAAAATAATGAAAAGAATCAGAAATGAGGTTGCACATGAAATCATGCCGGTTACGGAAGAAAAAATAAACGCTATGACCGGATTGACACCACAAAAGATATTTGATTTGTTTATAAAATATATTGAGAATTCTGGAGTGAGGATACCTGATGGCGCTTGGAATTCCTATGATGATATGAATGACAAAATCAAAAGTTACTTGGAAATTTGATATAGAGCCGTAATTCCTTGCGCTTCTTTCTCTCCCGTTCCCGCTGTGCCCTTACCGCTGCCGGAGACCGCATTCCCCCATCCTTTCAAATATACCACACAGGCAGCGCGGTTACAGCCTCATCCAAGGGTATTGCCCGATCACAT
>JAISST010000105.1 GCA_031272945.1 Fusobacteriaceae bacterium | reverse complement strand
CATTACGCTGGAAAACGAAAAGCTGTTTGCGAAAACCCTGGACGGAACCTACGACCTTACGACGGAAATCTTGACCTTTCCGGGAGAGATCGCCGCCGAGGGGAAGGACGGGACCTTTGCGGGATCGCTGCAGGGCGGCGTATATGACAACAAGAGCGGGATTTTCAAAGGAAAGAATTTCGACGGGACTTATACGCAGTATCGTGTGACGGCGGACGAAGCGGAGTATTACTATCCCGAGGAGCGAATTACGCTGACGGGAAACGCCAAAGTTCAAAGCAAGATCAAGGCGGGGAATATCCTTACGGGGACAAAGCTGATCTATTACAGAAAAGCGGAAAAAATGGAAATCCGGGAGGGCTATGACGCCCGGTATGAAGAATATACGGCCCGGGGACAGGATCTTTTTTACGAGAAGCAAACCGGGAAAATGATGGGCGAAAAAGTGCGGATCGGGACAAATAAAGGGGATTTCATCGACGCTTTGCGGGCCGAGGGTCTGCAGGGCGAAATGCGCATTGATTTTATCGAAAACGTGACGGCGGCCCGCGTGTCCGAGGGAGAAAAAACCGATTTCGCGGGGGATTTTGTGCGGCTTTACGTGAAGCAAAAAGGAAAAGACTATGAGCCTGTCCGGGTCGAAGCCAAGGGCAACGTCGTGATCCGACAAAAAGACAAAGAGGCAAAATGCCAATATCTGGAATACCAGTTTGAGAAAAAGCGGCTTTACGCCAAAGAGGATATGGTCCTTGTGGTAACCGACGAAAAGAACGGACGCACGGAAATCACAGGAAACATCTGCAATGTGGACGGGCTTTCGGATACGGCGCAGATCACGGGGAATTTCGTCCTGAAGAATTTGAACCCGCAGAAAGAAAGCGCCGAAGGGAGATCGGAACGGGCGTTTCTCAATAATAAAACAAAAGACGCGGACTTGCAGGGTCAGGTGCGCCTCGAAAACAAAGAGGGCATATTGCGGGCCGACAGGGTCTTGTACAATCTGACAAGCAGGAAGGCAAAGGCTTCGGGGAATGTGTTTATGGAATACAAGAAGAAATGAGAACGGAGATTTAAACGATGAGAAATTTGGCGGCCCAGGGTTTGTGCAAGAGTTATAAGAAGAGACGCGTGGTGGAAGACGTGGATATTGAGGTGCGAAAGGGGGAGATCGTAGGCCTTTTGGGACCCAACGGCGCGGGAAAAACCACGACTTTTTACATGATAACCGGCATCATCCGGCCCGATGCCGGCAGTGTTTCCTGTGACAACGAGGATATTACGGGATTTCCCATGTACAAGCGGGCGAACATGGGGATCGGCTATCTTTCCCAGGAGCCTTCGGTATTCCGGAATCTGACCGTGGAGGAAAACATTCTGGCGGTGCTGGAAATGAAGGCGCTGACGGCGGCGGCCCGCAAAGAGACCATGGAGCGGCTGTTGGAGGAATTCAAACTGACCCAGGTCCGCAAATCCTACGGCTACTCCCTTTCGGGGGGAGAGCGGCGGCGGATCGAAATCGCCCGGACCATCGCCAACAATCCCAGCTTCATTCTGCTGGACGAACCCTTCGCGGGGGTGGATCCCATCGCCGTGGAGGATATACAGGAGAGCATCCGCTATCTGAAAGGAAAAGGTCTCGGGATCCTGATCACGGACCACAACGTGCGGGAGACCCTGACGATTACCGAAAAGGCCTACATCATGCATGAGGGGAGAATCCTCATGAGCGGAACGTCCAAAGAGATCGCCGAAGATGAGCGGGCGCGCAAAACCTACCTTGGCGACAATTTCAAGCTCGATCTGGATGAATAAAACAACGAAAACAAATTAAACAAAAATATATGAAACATATTATCAGGGAGAAAAACAGGAGGAACCACAATTGTTGAGCGGAAATGAAATCAGGAGTAAATTTATAGAATTTTTTGAGAAGCACGGACACAAGCATTTCGAAAGCGCGTCCCTCATACCGGACGACCCGACGCTGCTGTTGACCGTTGCCGGCATGGTGCCTTTCAAACCGTATTTTTTGGGACAGAAGGAGGCCCCCTATCCGCGGGTCACCACTTACCAGAAATCCATCCGGACAAACGATCTGGAAAATGTGGGGAGAACGGCCCGGCATCACACGTTCTTTGAAATGTTAGGGAACTTCTCCTTCGGCGATTATTTTAAAAAGGAAGCCATCATCTGGTCTCTGGAATTCGTGACGGAAGTATTGGGCATCGACCGCAAGCGTCTGTGGGTCAGCATATTCACCACCGACGACGAGGCGGAAGACATCTGGATCAAGGAATGCGGCTTTCCCAAAGAGAGAATCGTCCGTTTCGGAGAGGAGGACAACTGGTGGTCGGCGGGACCCACGGGTTCCTGCGGACCCTGTTCGGAAATCTACGTGGATCTCGGGGTAAAATACGGCGGGACGGAAACATCCGGGCTCGGCGATCCGGGGACCGACGACCGGTTTATCGAGATCTGGAATCTTGTATTCACCGAATACAACCGCCTGGAAGACGGCCATTTGGAGCCTCTCCCGAAAAAGAACATCGACACGGGGGCGGGCCTCGAACGGATCGCCGCGGTTGTGCAGGAAAAACCCAACAATTTTGAGACGGATCTGTTGTTCCCGATTCTGGAGGAAGCGGCCCGCCTGACCGGAAGCGCCTACGGAAAATCGGAAAAATCGGATTTTTCTCTCAAGGTCATTACAGACCACGCCCGGGCCGTGACGTTTCTCATCAATGACGGGGTTCTTCCCTCCAACGAAGGAAGAGGGTACATCCTTCGCAGAATCCTGCGCAGAGCCGTACGGCACGGAAGGCTTTTGGGACAAAACGGATTATTTCTGTATCAGATAGTCGACAGGGTCGTTTCGCTGATGAAAGGCGCCTATCCGGACCTGCCGGAAAATCTCGAGCACGTGAAGAAAATCGTCCGGATCGAGGAGGAAAAGTTCTCCCGGACGCTGGATCAGGGAATCAGCCTTGTGGAACAGGAAATCGAAAAACTGCTTTCGGAAAACAGGGATAAAATGCCGGGGGATGTGGTATTCCGCCTTTACGACACCTACGGCTTTCCCTATGAGCTGACCGAGGAAATCTGCGGGGAACGGAAAATACTCATATCCCGGGAGGAATTCGCGGAAAAAATGGAAGAACAGCGGGAAAAGGCGCGGCTTTCACGGGAAATCGTGATGGAACAGGGGCAGGACGCCTTTCTGGAAGCCTTTTACGACAGCCATGGGGCCACAAAGTTCACGGGCTATGAGACGCTGAGCGATACGGGAACGCTGCTTCACGCGGAAAAAACAGACGAAAAGACCCTGCGGATGATCTTTGACGCGACGCCATTCTACGCCGAATCGGGCGGACAGCACTGCGACGCGGGCGTTATTTCCGGCGAAGGGTTCCGGGGAAAGGTCGTGGACGTCCAGAAACAAAAAGGCATTTTCTTCCACAAGGTGAAAATCGAGGAAGGAACGCCCGTGGAAGGCGGCGAATACTTGCTGGAAGTCGATGTGATGACGCGGCTTGCCACCATGAAAAACCATTCGGCGACGCATCTTTTGTTCAAAGCGCTGAAAATGGTTTTGGGCAATCATGTGCAGCAGTCGGGCTTCTACGCCGACAAAGACAAGCTCCGTTTCGATTTTAACCACTATGAGGCCCTGACCGAAGCGGAACTGGAACAGGTGGAGGAATTGGTAAACCTCAAGATTGCCGAAGGCATTCCGGTCCATGTGGGACATATGTCGTTGGCGGAGGCGAAAGACCTGGGGGCCGAGGCGCTCTTTGAAGACAAATACGGCGATGTGGTGCGGGTCGTAAGCGCCGGAGACTTCTCGAGGGAACTCTGCGGCGGAACCCATGTGGACAATACCGGAAGGATCGGGGTATTCAAAATAGAAAGCGAAAGCGGGGTTTCGGCGGGGATCCGGCGGATCGAAGGCCTGACGGCCTTAAACGCCTACCACGACGCGGCCGCCAAAGAAAAACTGTTGAGCGGCATCGAAAAAACGCTGAAAACGACCAAAGACCGCCTCAAAGAACGGGTGGAGGAACTGACGGGCAAAATCAAAATTGACGAAAAAGAAATCGCCAACTTCAAAAACCAGTTGCTGCGCTATGAGATCGCCTCTCTGGATAAAAACTTTGAGGAATATAACGGCGTCCGGACGCTGGTAAAGGTCTTTCATGACAAATCCGTCGAAGAATTGAGCTATGCCGTCGATTATTTCAAGGATAAATTCCCGCAGGTTGTGGTATTCTTCGCTTCCAAGGGAGAAAAGGCCCTGTTTGTGGCCGGCGTCAGCAAAGAGCTGACCGCCCGGATCAAAGCGGGGGATCTCGTCCGGGTGGCGGCGCGAACCGCCGGAGGCAACGGCGGCGGCCGACCGGATTTTGCCCAGGCGGGCGCAAAGGACGTCACAAAGGTGGACGACGCCGTCCGTGCGATCCGGGAACTCATAGAGGAGAGCTTGTTATGAAAAAATATCTGGCCCTCGACGTGGGGGACAGACGGATCGGCGTTGCCAAGTGCGACGCCGCCGGAATTGTCGTCACGCCTCTCGAAGTCATCGATCGAAAAAAGACGAAGGCGCTTCTCCGGATAGCGGAATTATGCCGGGCGGAAGAGATATCATCCATCGTGGCGGGCATCCCCAAAAGCCTGGACGGCACGGAAAAAAGACAGGCCGAGAAGGTCCGGGCTTTTCTCGAAAAACTGCAGGAAGCCATGCCGGGCGTTGAGATCATCGAGGTGGACGAACGCTATACCACGACGGCGGCCGACCGGATCCTGAACGAGATCGGGGAAAAAGGAGCGCCCGCCAAGCGGAAGCGCATCGACAAAATCGCGGCGGCGCTGATTCTCGAAACATTTTTGCAAGGGATACAGAATTTTAAACATATACCGAGTGGAGGAAAAAATGAAGAATTTGTGGATTAAACTGCTCGTTGTCATCGCTGTAGTGGCGGGCGCGGTCTATCTTGTCCTGCACAAACCCATCAAACTGGGGCTGGACTTGAAAGGCGGCGTATACGTCGTACTGGAGGCGCAGGCGGAAGATAACGCCAAACTGGACGCCGATGCGATGAAGCGTTTGACGGAAGTCATTGACAGGCGGATCAACGGAATCGGCGTCGCCGAATCGGAAGTACAGTTGGTCGGCGACAACCGGGTCATGGTGGAGCTTCCGGGGATCCAGGATACGGATCAGGCCGTCCGGATGATCGGAAAAACGGCTTTGCTGGAATTCAAATTGAAGAACGAAGACGGAAGCCTCGGAGAGACCCTTCTGACCGGAAGCGCGCTGAAATCGGCGGCCGTTACCAATGACGAGCTGGCCCGTCCTGTGATCAGCTTTGAGATGAATCAGGAAGGGGCGGAAAAATTCGCGGTCATTACGAGAGAGAATATCGGAAAACAACTGGCCATCACGCTGGACGGCATCGAACAGACGGCGCCGGTCATCCAGAGCGAGATTCCCAGCGGCCGGGGACAAATCACGGGACGTTATACGCCCGATGAGGCAAAGGCCATGGCGACGCTTCTGAACGCGGGGGCCCTGCCCGTCAAAGCGGAAGTGGCCGAAACCCGGATCGTGGGGGCGACTCTGGGAGATGAATCCATTGCCCAGAGCAGAAAGGCAGGAATTCTGGCGATCCTCCTGATCTGGGGATTCATGCTGTTATTTTACCGCCTGCCGGGCATTGTGGCCGATATCGCCCTGGCCATCTATATGATCATCTCGGTGGGGGTCCTCAATTTTATCGACGCGACGCTGACCCTTCCGGGAATCGCGGGGTTGGTGCTTTCGGCGGGAATGGCCGTCGACGCCAACGTCATTATCTTTGAGCGGATCAAGGAGGAGCTGGGCCACGGTAACAGCGTCTTAAACGCCATCAACGCCGGATTCAGCAAAGGGATTGTATCGATTCTCGATTCCAATATCACGACGCTGATCACCACCGTGATTCTCTTCACATTCGGAACCGGCCCCATCAAGGGATTTGCCGTAACCCTCTCCATCGGGGTGCTGGCGTCCATGTTCACGGCGATCGCCTGTACAAAAGTCCTGCTCACGATCTTCGTCAGAACTTTCAACCTGCGGGACGTCAAATATTTCGGAATCGTAAAAGAGGAAGCGTGAGGCCCTATGAAATTAAATCTGATCAAACACCGAAAAATCTATTTGTGGATTCCCGTCGCTTTGATGGCGGTATCCCTTGCGGCAATCCTGTTTAAAGGACTCAACTACGGCATCGACTTTTCCGGGGGAAACCTGTTTCAGGTCGTTTATGAAAAGCCCGTCACCCTGGCGGACGTCAACGCCGCCCTGGACAAAGTGTCGCCCGACATTTCCCAGATGAACGCGACCAGCCGGAAAGTACAGCTTTCCGACGACAGGATCGTGATTTTGCGTTCCCAGGAAATCACGGAAGACGAAAAGGATAAAGTGTTGGAAACGCTGAAATCCGTCGGGGATTATAAAGTGGAAAAAATAGAGAAAGTGGGCGCCAGCGTCGGGGAGGACCTGAAGTTTGCCGCCATCTATTCGCTTGTGATCGGGAGTATCCTCATCGTCATCTATATCACGATCCGCTTTGAGTTCATATTTGCCGTGGGCTCCATCGCGGCCCTGGCCCATGACGTGCTTTTAGCCCTGGGGCTTGTGGTCATTCTGGGCTATGAGGTCAATACGCCGTTTATCGCGGCGATCCTGACCATTGTCGGCTATTCCATCAACGATACGATTGTTATTTTTGACCGGATGCGGGAAAACC
This sequence comes from Fusobacteriaceae bacterium, assembly GCA_031272945.1. Lineage (GTDB taxonomy): Bacteria > Fusobacteriota > Fusobacteriia > Fusobacteriales > Fusobacteriaceae > JAISST01. Next base: position 9,712 of record JAISST010000105.1, on the reverse strand, counting down.
TCAAAGCCAAGAGAAGACTCCGCCTTACGACGGAGCAAATCTTTGAAAACAGCGTGAACCAGTGTCTGAGGCGTTCCGTCAACACATCGGTCACCACGTTTTTCGCGGTTCTGGCCCTTTTGATCTTCGGCGGGGAAAGCCTCCGGACCTTTATCGTGGCCCTTTTGGTGGGCGTCACGGCGGGCGCCTACAGTTCCATTTTCATGGCGCCTTTGATCGTCTATCTGCTGTCCCGGGGCGGGAAGAAACTCGAAGAATTTGCCGAAAAGGACAAAGACGAGCAGGAAGAAAAAATTTTGGTATAGCGGGAGAAAAGAAACGTCTAAGTAAAGGAGAAACCTATGAGGGTGTGGCTTGAGATTGACATGGACAACTTGCGGTACAACCTGGAAAAAATACGGGAATATTGCGGGGACAGGGAAATCATTGCCATCGTCAAATCCAACTGTTACGGGTTGGGCGCGGTGGAAATGGCCGGGAAAATGTCCGATTTCGGCGTCAGAACGTTTGCGGTGGCCAATTACGAGGAGGGACTCGAGCTCCTGCAAGGGGGAATCCGGGCGGAAATCCTGGTATTGGGGGCCATGTTTGAAGAGGAAATACGGGCCGCCGTGGAGAAGGGTTTTCAAGTGAGCTGCAACACCATGGACGAGCTGCGGTTTATCAGGGAAAACAAACTCCCTGCCAAAGTACAGCTGAAGGTCGATACGGGTATGGGCCGCGTGGGTTTTACGCCCGGGGAGTTTCAGCGGGCGTGGGAATATTGCCGCGCTGAAAAAATCGACGTCACGGGGGTTTATTCGCACTTGAGCTCCGCCGACGTACCGACGGAAGAGGCGAGACAACATACGCTGAGCCAGATCGCGCTGTTTAACGAGCTGACTGAGGGAAAAGACACGCGTTACCGGCACATCTTCAACAGCGGCGGCATTGTCCGCTACAGGGAATATATCACGGGAAACGCCGTGAGACCGGGGATCTGCATGTACGGCATGCTGGGAAACGAGGGTGTTGACGGGTTCAAAAACGTATTTTCCATGAAAGGACGCGTCATCTACAAGAGAACCGTAAGCGAAAAGACATACATCTCCTATTCCCGGACGGCCTGGATAGAACCCGGCGAGACATTCGCCACGATTTCCGTAGGCTATGAGGACGGTCTCCGGCGGGATTTTTCCAATAAGATGGATGTGCTGGTACACGGGGTGAAGTGTCCCGTGATCGGAAATATTACCATGGATATGAGTATGATCAAGCTGCCTGCGGAACTTGCGCGTACGACGGCAATCGGAGATGAGGTTACGGTCTACGATGAAGAACTGATCGGCGGCATCAAAAGTCTCAGCGCGTGCAGCTGGGAGATCATGACCGGGATCGGCCGCAGAGTCTACCGCCTTTATAAAAGCGGCGGCCAGGTCTACAAGACGCTCAAATGGATGAAGGAATGACCATGGGGCGCGTATTTTTAAAGCCGGGAAAAGAGAAAAAGATCCTCAATTTTTATCCCAACGTCTATGAGGACGACATTCTGTCTTTCCCGGGGGAAAGAGAGGACGGGGTGCTCACAGAGATCTGCGACCACGAGGGGACGTTCCTGGCGAAAGGCTATGTCAGCGTCGGCTCTTCCGCAGTGGTCCGGGTTCTCACGCTATCGGAGGAAAAAATTGACGGGGAATTCTTTCGGAAGAAGATCGAAAACGCTTTCGGGAGAAGAAAGGAACTCTTGAAAGAAACCAACTGCCTGCGGGCCTTTTACGCGGAGGCCGACGGAATTCCGGGATTGATCATAGACTGGTTTGACGGACATCTGTCTCTGCAATTCCGCAACGGAGGAATTGAAGCATTCCGAAAGGAGATTTTGCGGGCGGCGCAAAAGGTTTTCAAAGCCAAGGGAATCTATGAAAAAAGCGATCTGGAAATCCGGAACCGGGAAGGAGCGGGCGGAAAGGAAGGCTTGCTTTCGGGGGAGATTCCGCCGCGGATCCTCATGGAAGATCAGGGCGTGCGCTACGCCGTCGACATAATACAGGGGCAGAAGACGGGATTTTTCCTCGATCAGCGGGATTCCCGGCGCTTTATCCGAAATTATATCACGGAGCGTACGGCGTTTCTGGATGTGTTTTCAAGCGCGGGCGGCTTTTCCATGGCGGCATTGAAAGAAGGCGCCCGGAAAGTGGTCGCCATCGACAAGGACCCCTACGCTCTGGCCCTCGCCGGGGAAAACCGGGAACTCAACGGCGCCGGGGGGGAATTTGTGACGCTGGAGGGGGACGCGCTGCAATTGCTGGAGAACCTCGGGCGGAAAAAAGAGAAATATGATATTATTACGCTGGATCCGCCGGCTCTCGTCAAGAAAAAAGCGGATGTTCCCAAAGGCAGGGATCTCTTTTACGATCTGTGCGAGGCCTCCTTCCGTCTTCTGGATAAAGGCGGAATTTTGGGAGTCATGAGTTGCGCCTATTACATTACGTTGCAGGATTTGCTGGAAGTGACCCGGATGGCCGCCTCCAAACACCAAAAACTGCTTGAGGTCATCGGAATCAACTATCAACCCAAAGACCACCCGTGGGTGTTGCACATCCCGGAAACGCTTTATCTGAAAGCCTTGTGGGTGAGAATCATATAACATAGGAGGAGAAATGTTTCTGGACATTTTTGTGGTCGCTGTGCTGCTTATAGCGCTCGGACTGGGATTCCGGAACGGAATTTTCATAGAGTTCCTTTCGGTGTTCGGATTTGTGGCAAGTTTTTTCCTGAGTAAAAAACTGACGCCCATGGTTATGGAAAAAGCGGGAATCGAAACGGGAAAAAACGGGGATGTGATCTCATACGCCGTGGGGTTCTTCGTGTGCCTGATTGGGGTATGGATCATCGTGCAGTTCCTCAAAAAAATCTTTGAGGGCGATGACAAGGGGATTGTGGTACGGTTTTTAGGGGCCGTTATCGGCGCCGTAAAAGGGGCTTTTATCGTGGTCATCCTGCTTTTGATCCTCAATATTCTGGGAGATTATATCGAAGTTTTGAAAGGATACACAAAAGACAGCAAAAGCAACGCGATTTTCGTCGACGCGATCCCGTCCCTCGAAAAATATCTGCCCGATATCATCAAAGAAAAAGTGAACGAAATCCGGAACAAAAAATTAGCCGACAGGTTGAGCAGATTGTAACTTGTTCCATCAACGGGAGCAATTTATGAAAATCATAGACCGTTATATTTTGGAAGAGATCAAGATGCCGATATTTTTCGGAATCTCTCTTTTTACTTTCATTTTTATCATCGAAATCATCGTCACCATGATGGAAAGCATTATCGTAAAGGGCATCTCCCTTCTGGACATTCTCCGGATGCTCTCTTTTTATCTGCCGCCCATTTTGTCCCAGACGATCCCCATGGGGATGTTCCTGGGAATCATGATGACCTTTTCCAAATTTACGCGCACAAGCGAAATCACAGCCATGTATGCCGGCGGAATAGAACTCCGTGCCATTTTGCGGCCGATCCTGATCCTCTCGATCCTCGTGACGGCCTTTATCTTTTTTTTGCAGGAGAGCATCGTGCCCCGCTCCTTTCGGAAGCTGCAATATCTGACGGCAAAAATGGCCTATGAAAATCCCGTGTTCAATCTGCAGGACAAGACCTTTATCGACGAGGTGGACCGTTACAACCTCTATATCGACCGGATGGACAGAGCCACCGGCATGGCCCGGGGCATTCTCGTCTTCCAGAACGAAAAGAAGAGCAAATACCCCACGGTGTTGATCGGAAACGAAGCCTTCTGGCAGGAATCGTCCATGATTATCACAAAATCCCGCTTTTATACCTACGACGACGAGGGAAATGAAAAAATGCGGGGGGAATTTCAGGATAAGACCGTACCTCTGACGGCTTATTTTGACAAAATCAACATCAAAATCAAAGACATTGAAGCCATGAACATCTCGATGATCCTTGAGGAAATGAAAAAGCAGAACGAAAAGGGAAAAATCCCCTACAGAGTGGAGATCCACCGGAAAATCGCGTTGCCGCTGTCCACGCTCATGCTGGGCATGCTGGGGGCGCTCCTTTCCGTAGGCCACCACAGAAGCTGGCGCGGCACAAGCTTTTCTTTCAGCCTCGGGATCATATTTTGCTATATTGTGGTGCTCAATATGGGCATGGTTCTCGCGAACAAAGGAAAAATACCGCCGTTTTCAGGCGTTTGGATACCCGACGTCATTCTTTTAATCCTGACGGTCTTTATGTACCGCCGGAAGAACAGGTGAAGCCTATGAAAATCATGGACCGGTATATGTGTAAAAATTTTATCCGCTCGTTTTTCATCAGTCTTCTGGCCTTTATCGGGATTTTTATTCTGAGCCAGCTGTTCAAGATCATGCGCTATGTGAGCGAAGGACGTTTTACCACGGGGGAGGCCTTTACGTACATCGTGACGCTGCTGCCGAAAATTTTGATCGACGTGGAACCCATCGCGGTGCTTTTGGGGTCTCTTCTGACCATCAGCACCATGGCGTCCAACCTTGAGATCATCTCTTTCAAAACCGCGGGGATCAGTTTTCGCCGGATCGTAATTTTTCCGGTGGCGATCGCCTTTCTGCTCTCCGTGGGGGTTTTTGTGGTCAACGACAGGCTCTACCCCAACGCCATCCGGACAAACTACAAGCTGCGCGACAGCAACGACCGGGATGAGGTCAAAGTCACGCTGACGAAAAAGAACGCCTTCGTCCGGGGGGAGAAGGACAACCATATTTACTATATGGGCTTTATCGACCGCTCCACGGGGATCGGGGAAGATATCGTAATCATCGACTTCAACGCGGACTTCAACAAAAGAGAACGGATTATTCTGGCACCCCGGGGAAAATTTGATTTTGAGCGCGGGATCTGGGAATTGGAGGAAGCGAAAATCTATGCGGGCGAGGCGGCGACGCCCGAAGAACCCGGCGGGATTTTTTCCGATGAGCGCTATACGGAGGATCCCGACAAATTTATCACCGAGAACGTCAATCCCAAAACGCTGAGCATAAAGCAATTGAAAAAAGCCATTCAAGCCGGAAAAACCACGGGAAGCGACACGAGACAAATGATGGTGGAGCTGGGAAAACGTTACTCCTTTCCCTTCAGCGGATTCATTTGCGTATTTTTGGGCCTTGCCCTGGGGGGCCGCTACGTCAAGAGTACGTCCGCCATCAGCATCGGCCTTTGCCTCTGTCTGGGATACGGGTATTACGTCGTGCAGGGCGTTTTCGAATCTTACAGCAAAAATGGCATGATTGACGCCTTTGTGGCCGGATGGATCCCCAACATCCTCTTTCTGATCATCGGACTCTATTTTATGAAAAGGGCGGAATATTGATGAAAAATCTGAAAATCAAAAAACTCGACAACGGCATGACACTCCTGATGGAACGGATCCCGGGGGTATTGAGCGTAAGTCTCGGCGTCTTTGTAAAAACGGGCGCCATTCACGAAAAACCTGAAGAAAGCGGCGTTTCCCACTATCTGGAGCACATGATGTTCAAAGGGACGAAAAAAAGGACCGCCAAGGAGATTTCGGAAGTCATTGACCGGGAAGGCGGGATTTTAAACGCCTACACCAGCCGGACAAAAACGGCATACTATGTTAAGCTGCTCCCGGAAAAGATCAAACTGGGCATAGACATTCTGTCCGATATCCTGACCCATTCGCTTTTTTTGCCGGAAGAGCTCGAAAAGGAGAGGAACGTCATCATTGAGGAGATCCATATGTATGAGGATATTCCCGAAGATACGATCCACGATGAAAATGTGCGGCTGGTCCTGAAAGGCTCCCACGGAAACACCGTCCTGGGGACGGAAAAAAGCCTCAAGGGTATTTCGGAAAGCGTGTTCCGGAATTATTACAAAGAAACGTACACGCCGGAAAATATGCTGATCGCGGCGGCAGGAAAACTGGAATTCGAAGAGGTCTATGACAGGCTCAACAAGCAGCTCGGAAAATACAAAAACCCGACGCCAAAAAGAAATTGGCCCGAAGGATTTACAGTTTTGAAAAAAGAGAATATAATAAAGAGAAAGACAAATCAAATCCATCTATGCGTCAATACCCGGGATCTTTCAATCCTGGATCCCAAATGGTACGCCTCGGTGGCCGTCAGCAATACGCTGGGCGGCGGCATGAGCTCCCGGCTGTTCCAGAAAGTGCGGGAGGACCTGGGGCTCGCCTACGCCATCTATACCTACGGCAGCTATTATCCCGACGGGGGGCTGTTTACGGTCTACGCGGGAACCACAAAAAAGGACTACAAGAAAGTCATTCAAATCATTCTCGATGAATTCAAAGCCGTAAGGGATAAAGGTATTACGGCGGCGGAACTTGAAAAAAGCAAGAACCAGACATTGAGCGGCGTGATTTTCGGACTGGAAAATACGAAAAACAGAATGGAGCGCATGGCCAATCACTATATGCTCTTCGGGCGGGTCATCCCCCAGGAGGAGACCATGGCGGAAATCCGGGGCGTTACGCGAAAAGACGTCGAAGCGGTCGCCCGGTATCTGTTTGATGAAAATTATTATTCGACGACGATTTTGGGGGATATCTGATATGGCGGAAAAAATCAAAGTGCGGATTGTCAGAGAAGACGCGGCGGCGTTGCCGCGCTACGAGACCGAAGGGTCGGCCGGGATGGACGTCCGGGCCTTCATCGGGGAACCGCTTCTGCTGAAGCCTTTCGACAGGGCGCTGGTACCCACAGGACTCCGGATTGCCACGCCCCGGGGTTATGAAGTACAAGTGCGGCCCCGGTCGGGTCTGGCTCTCAAACACGGGATTACCCTTCTCAATACGCCCGGCACCATCGACAGCGATTACCGGGGAGAAATCCGGATCATCGTGGCCAACCTCGGGAAGGAGGATTTTGTGATCGAACCGGGAGAACGGATCGGCCAACTTGTATTGAACAAAGTGGAGCAGATCGACTGGGAAGAAGTGACGGAACTGGACGGGACGGAACGGGGAGAAGGCGGATTCGGCCATACGGGGACGACCTCATGATCAGGAACAGCAAAAATATTTTGAAAAGAATCAAAAAAATGAATCATCTGCTGCCGGTGAACGCGCTTTTTATCTGCATGATCAGTCTCGCCACCATTTACAGCGCCACGGCAACCAGGACCACGCTTTTTTTCCGGCGGGAAATCCAATGGCTGGGGATCGCTTCCCTCGCGTATATTTTTTTTTCCCTCTTGGATTATAAAAAGTACGGGAAATACTATAAAGCCATCTATGTGTTCAATCTGCTTCTGCTGATAGCCGTGGCCGTTTTCGGGGTTTCCCGGAAAGGGGCGGTGCGCTGGATCGCCCTGGGGCCTTTTACGATCCAGCCTTCGGAATTCGCGAAACTTTTTATCGTACTGACATTTTCGGAATTTTTAGTGTCCAAATACAGGGAACGCTTTGACGGATTCCGGAGTCTTCTGTATTCCGGACTCTTTATCCTGCCGGTTTTCCTTTTGATCCTGCGTCAGCCGGATCTGGGGACGGCCCTGGTTTTGATCGTGATCTACCTCGTTCTGATCTTTATCCACGGCATCGACTGGAAAATGATCCTGCTGTTGATCGGAAGCGTCATTGCCACCATGCCTCTTGTGTATTTTTTCCTGCTGAAGGATTACCAGCGGGAAAGAATCCTCACTTTTATCAATCCGGAAATGAACGTCAGCGACAGCGGCTGGAACGTCATCCAGTCCATGATCGCCATCGGATCGGGCGGGGTCTACGGAAAAGGCTTCATGAACAACACCCAGAGCAAGCTGCGCTTCTTGCCCGAATCCCACACGGATTTTATCGGCTCGGTATTTCTGGAGGAACGGGGCCTTTTGGGCGGCATGATTCTTCTGGGGCTCTATTTGATCCTGATTTTTCAGATTTTACAGATCGCCGATACGACGGAGGACCCCTACGGGAAATTGATTTGTTACGGCATTTCGGCCATCTTTTTCTTCCATGTGACCGTCAACATCGGGATGATCATGGGCGTTATGCCCGTAACGGGGCTGCCGCTTCTCTTCATGAGCTACGGCGGAAGTTCGCTGCTCTTTTCCTTCATGATGCTGGGAATCGTTCAAAGCGTCAAGGTCTATCGCGGGGAATGACATGGAATGGATCATCGGTGAAGAAAGCGACCAAGTGCGTCTCGACCGCTATTTGCGAAAAAAATACAAAGAGATTCCCCTGTCGGGAATCTTCAAGGGGATCCGCAGCGGCGCTGTCCGGGTCAACGGAAAAAAGCGGGAGGAAAGTTATCGTTTGCAAAAGGGCGACAGGATAAGCGTCCCCTGGAAGACGGCGCCTCAAGAAAAAAATGAGGCGGGACTGCGCCTTTCCCGGGAAGAGCGGAAAAAAATCCGGGAAGGAATTTTCTATGAAGATGAGGAGATTCTCGTATTTTGCAAAGACGCGGGGATGGTTATGCATAAAGGAAGCGGGCACGCCTACGGGCTTTCGGAAATGCTCAAAGTCTATTGCGGCAACCCGGATTTCAATTTTGTGAACCGGATCGATAAAAATACCGCAGGCCTCGTGTTGGGAGCGAAAAACCTCCCGGCGGCGCGGTTGCTGGCCCGGGACATCCGAAACCGGGAGATCGTCAAGCGATATTATATTCTCGTGGAGGGAGCGATGAGAGAAACAAAATTTTCCCTCCATGGATTTTTGAAAAAAATGCCCGACAGGGTGTCGGCGGTTTCCGAAGCGGAAGAAGGCGCCAAGGAATCCCAAAGCGATTTTACGGTTTTGCGAAAGACGAAAACCCATACGCTGCTGTCGGGAGAATTGAAAAGCGGAAGGACCCACCAATTGAGAGTGCAGCTCGCCAACTACGGATTTCCCATTATGGGAGATGAAAAATACGGGAGAAAAGAGAAGGAAGGGAAAAAAGAAGAAGCGCCCGAAATGTTTCTTTTTTCCTACTACCTCCGGATTCCCCGTCTGGGGCTGGAGTTGGTGGCGCCGCTACCCGAAGGCTTTCTCCGGAAGCTTTCCCGATAAATTGCCGTTCAATTATATTAAAATATAACAGAAAGCGGAGCAACACAGAGCGTACATTCTGTTATCCAATGTGAGGAGGCGTAACATGTCAACAATTGCAAGATTCAAAAGAGAAGATGTAACTCAGGGAAAACGGGCGTTTTCCATGTCCCGGACAACGATCGAGACAGCGTTTTACGGAAACAACGTCGTGAAAATGAACGACATCGGAAAGGCCTATGAGATGGCAAAGGCCGCGGTGGGAACCGTCACGACGGATATGCCGGTCTACAAGCCGGAATCCATCGGTCTTCCCGCCGACGCCAAGATCCTTTTGTTCAATGACGGAGAGACCGTCGGCCGTTTCGCGGGAGCGCGAGTCATTTTGGGCGAAAAGGGCGTCGATGAAGGGGAGATTGCCAAGGTCTTGCGGGAGGCCGTCTATCTGACAAGATTTAAAAAAATGTACCACACCCAGGCTTACATCGGCCTTGATCCCGATTTTATCCTGCGGGCGAATCTTCTGGTCCCGGAAAATTTTGAAAATACGCTCTACAACTGGCTGCTGAATTTCCAGTACATCACCCCCTTCTATGACGAAATGTACGGGAAATCCAAACCCATCGGCGACGAACCGGATATCTATATCGTGTCCGTGCCCGATTACGTGCATCCGAAATTCCCCAACGGCCTGGCATACTTTGATC
>JAISST010000091.1 GCA_031272945.1 Fusobacteriaceae bacterium | reverse complement strand
CTTCTATCGTTTGCACCTTGCTATTCCCTATTTGCAGAACGTTTCCTACTTTTATTTCTTTTGTGGTTGCAATCAATCTTGACTTGCTGCTGAATAATTGCATAATACTGACGCCATCTTTAAGATTTAACACTTTTCTAAGATTTTGTCGCAGAGCAATAAAGCCCAATCCAAGGACTAATATCGTAAATATTGGTAAACAGATTTTTATAATAGTATTTGTTTTGCCTTCTTTCTTTTTTACTTTTTCAAGATCCTCTCCCGCCAGAGATAGAATGTGATACTTTTTATCCTGTTCTGATAGCAAATGAAAATTTTTGTATGTTTCAGTTTCTTTGTCAACATACAAAGAATTGAATGTTTCGGTATTCAATTTTTTATAAGCCAACATACACATTGGCAATTCTTTCTCCGTTAATCCTGGTACTTGGTTAATAACTTCATCCTGCTTATTAATCATCTTTACGAAGATACTAATCAGTAATATAATGAGTAAACTTCCACCGGTGAAATAGAATACTCCAAGAAAATTTTTCATACCTTTTGTTGCAGCCCAACATGATATTGCAATAAGAATAATAACAATTATATTCCTTATTTTCTTCATTTGTGCCTCCTTATATTAACACGTTTTGTACTCTGTAAGGTTTAATCGGGGAAGCAATAGTTGGTTAGAGCAGTTTTTACATATTTTTTTAGGCAATCCTTCGTCTACCGCTTCTTTGGCTTCACTTGCACTAACCAAGCCATCACGTTCACCGGAAATGCTTGCTTCTACTGCGCTGCTTTCTTCTTGTTCATTTTCTGAAACAACACTATTATTCATGTTTTCTTCAGTCATTATTGGCTTCCTACATATGTTCCCCTACGCACTAATGAACTTATTGTACGTAATCGTTGATTTCAGTTTCCGTCACTTTACAAATAATAAAGTAACATTCCATGATAAGATATCTGTATAAAATCTTATGGAATGGTGATTTCATGCGCAAACAAGTATTATTCAAAACCTGGGCGACGGATTGGCTCAGAAAGAAGGAATCCTGTATCAAAGAATCCACGAAAGCCTTGTATCGAAGAGTCGTAAACAAGCATCTGCTTCCGTTTTTCGGGCAATATCCGCTGGATAAAATATCCGGAGAACTGATTCAACAGTTCATTTCCAAATTAACGGAAGAAGGGAAAGCCGGTGGAAGCATAAAAACCTATGTGACAATTTTGAAAATCTGCTTACACGCCGCAATCCGTGAGGATATCATGCGGATGAAATCATTGCGGTCTACATTCCGGATTCCGGAAAGAAAGAGATCTCTGAATGTGCTGACATTGGAGGAACAGAAAAAGCTGTTGCAGTCTGTAAAGGCAAATCTGACTGCCCGATCGCTCGGTATAGCCATTTGTTTGCTGACAGGGATTCGGATCGGCGAACTGTGCGCTTTACAGTATAAAGATCTCGACTTTTCAGAAAGATTGCTCTATATATCCAAGACCGTGAACCGGATTTCTCTCCATAAAGGAACAAAACTCGTCTTGTCCAGCCCGAAATCAAAAACTTCCATCCGGGAAATTCCAATCTCCGGTATATTGTTGAAATTGCTCCAAGCGTTTTCAATACAAAACCCCGACTTCTATATCGTGAGCGGAACTTCATCTCCAATGGAACCGAATACATACAGGCGTTACTTTTATTCATTCTTGAAAACAGCGGGGATCAGAAGAGTGAATGTACATGCTTTGCGGCATACCTTTGCTACAACATTGATCGGAATCGGAGCAGATCCGGTGGCGCTGAGTAAAATTTTAGGACATGCAGATGTACTGACAACACAAAAACTGTACGTTCATCCGCAAACTGAACAGAAGCGGAAATGTGTCGAAATATTTGCAGACCTCTTGAAATATAAGGTTGATTTTTGCGGAGAATTTTGTTATTATATTGGCAGGCGTTACTTTATTATTTGTAAAGTAGCACTTTTGTCGTATCAGATTCTCATACCCAAAATGGCATAAATTCATATGAAAAACAGCCTCCCGGAATATCTCCGAAAGGCTGTTTTGTTTATAAATCGCCGTAAACCCTTACCCGCAAGTGTAGGGGCGAATTCGCGACTTCTTACGTATGCGAAGCAGACGTTAGAAGGCCGCGATGTCCCGGCGTCAGCAAGCGTAGCGCGCCACAGCCGGGACTGAATATTCGCCCAACCCAACAAGAACATTCGCCCGCTCGGCGCCGAAGGCGCAGGAGGTTGCGCCCTTAATTCTTCAAACTCTGAATCGGCGCGGGAATCTGCCCGCCCCGTGCAAGGAACCTGGCCGGGGAAAAGCGGTTGACCTCCATCACGGGCCCGTAGCCGAAAAGCCCCCCGAAATTGACCCCTTCCCCGTCTTTCTTGCCGACGGCCGGTATAATCCGCACGGCCGTCGTCTTGGAATTGACCATCCCGATGGCCGCCTCGTCGGCGATTATTCCCGCTAAAATATCCGGGCTCGTATCCCCCGGCACCACGATCATATCGAGGCCCACGGAACAAACGGCCGTCATGGCTTCCAGCTTCTCGATCTTGAGAGAGCCTCTCTCCACTGCCGCGATCATACCGGCGTCTTCGGACACCGGAATGAAGGCCCCCGAAAGTCCGCCGACCCGGGACGAGGCCATGACGCCTCCTTTTTTGACCGCGTCGTTTAAAATGGCCAGAGCCGCCGTCGTACCGTAGCCGCCGCAGCTCTCTACGCCCATCTCCTCGATGATGTGGGCGACGGAATCCCCTACGGCCGGCGTCGGCGCCAGGGACAGATCCACGATGCCAAAGGGAACCCCCAATAGTTTCCCCGCCTCATAGCCGATCAGCTGCCCCACCCGCGTGATCTTGAAGGCGGTTTTTTTGATGATGTCGGCGATTTCCGAAATGTTTGCCCGGGGCGGCGCTCTGCGAATGGCCTCCCTTACGACGCCGGGACCCGAGACGCCGACGTTGATGGCGGTATCGTTTTCGCCGATTCCGTGAAAGGCCCCCGCCATAAAGGGATTGTCCTCTACGGCGTTGCAGAACACAACCAGCTTCCCTGCCCCCATGCATTCCTTATGCTGCGTGCGCGTCGCGGCCTCCAGGATGATCTTCCCCATGAGCCGCACGGCGTCGAGATTGATCCCGGCCCGAGTGGAGCCGATGTTGACGGAAGCGCAGACTTTTTCCGTAGCCGCCAGGGCTTCGGGGATCGCTTCGATCAACGCCCTGTCTCCGGGAGCGAAGCCTTTTTGCACCAAGGCGGAAAATCCGCCGATAAAATCAATGCCGATTTCTTTTGCGGCGCGGTCCAGGATTTCCGCGTAGCGGAGCGGATCGCCGCCCGAGACGCCCAAAAGGATCGAAAGAGGCGTCACCGCCACTCTTTTATTGATAATGGGAATCCCGTATTTTTTGGCCAGGTATTCCCCGCTCTCTACAAGGCGTCCCCCTTTGCGGCAGATCTTCTCATAGATCTTGTCGCGGCTCTTTTCGATGTCCCCGTCCATACAATCCACCAGGGAGATCCCCATGGTGATCGTGCGGATATCGAGGTTCTGGTTCTGTATCATGGCGATGGTTTCCAGGATTTCCTGGTTGCTGATCATAATTTCCTCCCGATAATCGTTTTCTCTCAGATTTTGTGCATGGAATTGAAGATATCCTCATGCATGACCTGGATTTCGAGGTTCTTCTTCTTACCGCTCTCCTTCATCCTGTCCGCGAATTCCGTGAATTCCACGCTCAACCGGTCGATATTGACGACCATGATCATGGCGAAATACTCGCCGAGGATGGACTGGCTCACGTCGGTAATGTTGGCGTTGTATTTGGCGCATTCCACGGAAACGTCGGCCACAATGCCGATCGTATCCTTTCCGATCACAGATAAAATTGCGTTCATATAGTTCTCCTTTTCAATGATATTTGGTAAGGACGGAGGCGTTCCGTCCGGTAAATGACTGAACCGGGTTACGCTCAACCCGCCTTGATAAAAGCGGCGATTCCCGACATGATCATGTTGACGGCCATGACCGTAAGCAACATGCCGCTGAGTTTCTCCAGGGCCGTCAGACCTCTTTTACCCAGTATGCCGCTGATGGGAAATGAAAACAGCAGCACGACGGAATTGAACGCCGAGGCGGCGGCGATGGCCAAAAGCAGCAAAATATGCGGAACCTGAGCCGCCAGGATGATGGTCATGCTGAGGGCGGCGGGTCCGGCTACCAGCGGAATCGCCAGCGGCACCACCAGCGGCTCCTCTTCTTTCGCTTCCGTCCGGGTCCCGTGGTCGACGCCGAATACAAGATCAATGGCGATCAGAAGAAGGATCAACCCTCCCGCGATCTGCAGGGAAAAATCCTTGATCTGGATGATTTCCAGAAAACGGTGACCGGCCAGCAAAAAGAAAACCATGATGCAAAGGGCGATCACAAGTTCGCGCAAAAGCACCTTTTTCCGTCTTTCCGGCGGAACCTTGCCCAGCGCCGTAATAAAAAGAGGGATGTTCCCGAAAGGGTCCATCACCAAAAGCAGCGTAATCACTGAAGAAAAGAATAATTTCATGGTAGTTTCCTCCTATCGTCCCATTATAGCATATAGCGGCGGTCCTGTAAACAAAAAACTCCCGCTCTGCCAATACGGTCTGAAAAAAAAACAAAAAAAATTTTCGAAAATGCTTGACAAATGCCAAAAATAATTGTATTCTGTAAGAAGAATTAGCACTCTGTTCAAATGAGTGCTAACAAAAGGAGGCGTCGCATGTCAATCTCCGATAGAGAAAAACTCGTATTAAACGCCATTATCAACTATTATCTGACCTACGGGGACACCATCGGATCCCGGACATTGGTCAAGAAATACGGGATTGACCTTTCGTCGGCGACAATCAGGAATGTCATGGCGGATCTGGAAGATTTGGGCTACATCGAAAAAACTCACACTTCCTCGGGCCGTATTCCTACCGATAAAGGCTACAAATATTACCTCAGCGAACTTCTGAAGATCGAAAAGATCACCCAGGAGGAAAAAGCGAATATTGAGCTGGCCTACGAGCAGCGAATGAGCGAACTGGACCTCGTATTGAAGAAGACGTCTTCCTTGCTGTCAAAGCTTACCAATTACGCGGGGATCGTCGTAGAACCCAGCGCTTACGTCGACAAAGTCAAAAAGGTCGAGCTGATCTATGTGGACTCCCACACGATCTTCGCGGTGATCATCCGGGACAACAAAAACATCCGGACAAAGCGGATTTCCCTTGTCAATCCCATTGACAGGACGGAATTGGAAGAGATCTCGGAAAATATCAGGCAAAAATTGACGGAGCGGAATCTATCCATCTCGGAAATCGAACATTTCATTTTGGACAGCCATTACGAAAGCATCATAGAGAGTCCCGAACCCGGCGCGGAAAACGACGGAGAGCTGGAAGGAAATTTCTTTGTACACAATATGCCCGGCATCTTCAAAGATAAAAACGTCAGCGAAGTCTCGGAAGTCATCGAACTCTTCAACAACCGGGGAGACGTGACCCAACTCTTCGAGGACGTCGTCCGCAGGCGCAACATGGAAAACGGAGGCGTTGACGTCATCTTCGGGGAGGAACTGGGCGTCAAGGGCCTTGAAGATTACAGCTTCGTATATTCCGTATACAAGATCGGCAACACCCAGGGGATCCTGGGCGTCATCGGCCCGAAACGCATGCCCTATTCGAGGACCATGGGACTCATCAAGCATGTCACAAAGGAAGTCAACAAAGTCATCGGCGACATCGAAAAAAATTTTGACGAAACATAAATCAATCAGGAAGCGAGGTAACAATGGCAGAGAAAGAATTTTTGGAAACGGAAGAGGGAAAAAGGAACGGGGAAATCACCATCGAAGGACCGGAACCCGAAATTCCCCTGAAGGAGCCGGAGGAAACGCCCGCGCCGGAATCGGAAGCGGAATCCAGGCCTGAGGAAACCGGAGAGGACGCAAATCTTGACGAAATCCTCGAAGCGGAGATCCGAGCCAAAGAAGAGGCGCTGAAAAACGCGGAAAAGGAACCGCGGGAAAAAGAAGAGCAGGAAGAGCAAGCGGATCCCGAAGAAATCAAAGGGAAACTGCTGGCCGAAGTGGAGGAGTGGAAGAACGCTTACTTGAGAAAACAGGCGGATTTCCAGAACTTTACAAAGCGCAAGGAAAAAGAGCTGGACGAATTGCGTAAATACGCCTCGGAGAAAATCCTCGCGAAGCTTCTGGACGGCGTCGACAATCTGCACAGGGCCATCGCGGCTTCCGAGAGCACAAAGGATTTTGACGGGCTTTTAAAGGGAGTCGATATGATTCTGACCCATCTGAACGGCGTCATGCAGTCGGAAGGCGTGGAGCCCATTGAGGCCCAAGGCAAACCTTACGATCCCGTGTACCATCACGCGGTCATGGTGGAGGACAATCCCGATGTTCCCGAGGACACGGTCATTCAGGAACTGCAGAAAGGCTATACGATGAAAGGGAAGGTCATCCGGCCGGCCATGGTCAAGGTATGTAAGAGGGGCTGAGGAAACAACGTGGAATTAGATAATTTATCATAGACAAGCAGGAGGAATAAAAATGAATAAAATCATCGGTATCGATTTGGGCACGACAAACTCGTGCGTTGCAATTATGGAAGGGGGGAGCGCCACCATTATCCCCAACGCGGAGGGAGCGCGCACAACGCCTTCCGTCGTCAATATCAAAGAAAACGGGGAGATTATCGTCGGAGAGATCGCGAAGCGTCAGGCCATCACGAATCCTACCTCCACGGTAAGTTCCATCAAGACCCATATGGGATCCGACTACAAAGTCAAAATTTACGGGAAAGATTATACGCCTCAGGAAATATCGTCCATGATCCTGAAGAAACTCAAAAAGGACGCGGAAGCCTACCTCGGCGAGGAAGTCAAGGAAGCGGTCATCACGGTGCCCGCCTATTTCACCGATTCCCAGAGACAGGCCACAAAGGACGCCGGGACCATCGCGGGCCTCGACGTCAAGAGAATCATCAACGAGCCCACCGCTGCGGCCCTGGCCTACGGCCTTGAAAAGAAAAAATCCGAAAAGGTTCTCGTCTTCGACTTGGGCGGCGGCACCTTCGACGTCTCGGTGCTGGAGATTTCAGACGGTCTCATCGAGGTCATCTCCACAGCCGGAAACAACCACTTGGGCGGGGACGACTTCGACAACGAAGTCATCAAATGGATGGTGGCCGAATTCAAAAAAGACTACGGCATCGACCTGTCCTCGGACAAAATGGCCTACCAGAGATTGAAAGACGCCTCGGAAAAGGCGAAGAAAGAGCTGTCCTCCATGATGGAGACCACGATTTCCCTGCCCTTTATCACCATGGACGCCAACGGGCCCAAGCATTTGGAAATGAAACTGACCCGGGCCAAATTCAACGATCTGACAAGACATCTTGTAGAAGCGACCCACGAACCTACCAAGACCGCTCTGAGAGACGCGGGGCTCGAACCCGACAAGATTGACGAAGTGCTTTTGGTCGGCGGATCCACGAGAATGCCTTCCGTACAGGAATGGGTTGAGGGCTTCTTCCATAAGACCGCCAACCGGAGCATCAACCCCGACGAGGTGGTGGCCGCGGGAGCAGCCATCCAGGGCGGCGTACTGGCGGGAGACGTGAAAGACGTCCTGCTGCTGGATGTAACGCCTCTCTCGCTGGGAATCGAGACGCTGGGCGGCGTGTGCACGAAGATCATCGAGAAAAATACGACGATCCCCGTGAAGAAATCCCAGGTATTCTCCACGGCGGTGGACAATCAGCCCGCGGTGACCATAAACGTCCTGCAGGGCGAGCGGGCCAAAGCCGGAGACAACGTAAAATTGGGCGAATTCAACCTCGACGGAATTCCCGCAGCGCCCCGGGGCATACCGCAGATCGAAGTCACCTTTGACATCGACTCCAACGGCATCGTCCACGTATCGGCCAAGGATCTGGGGACCGGAAAGGAAAACAACGTCACGATTTCCAATTCCTCCAACCTCTCCAAGGACGACATCGAACGGATGACAAAGGAAGCCCAGGCCCACGAGGCGGAGGACAAGAAATTTAAAGAACTCATCGAAACGAGAAACAAGGCCGACATGCTGATCAGCACCACCGAAAAGTCCTTGAAGGACTACGGAAGCAAGATCTCCGAGGGCGAAAAGAAAGCCGTGGAGGAAGCGCTGGAGAAGTTGAAATCCGTCAAGGACAGCGAAAACAAAGCCGACATTGACGCGGCCATCGAAGCCCTTTCCACGGCGGCTCACAAACTGGCCGAAGAAGTATACAAAGACGCCAACAAAAACGCGCAGGGGGCTCAGAGCGGTCCTTCCCAGGCGCAGGGACCCCAGGGCGGCGCAAGCGGCCCCGACAAGGCCAACGACCTGGACGACGCGGAAGTGGTAGATTAAAGAATAAAGGCCCGAAGCCCGCGATGGCGGTTTGACGGCTTGAAGGGGCGACCCTCGCGGTCGCCCTTCTGATATGATTACGATGGAGGGAGAATGGAAAAAAGGGATTACTACGAAATATTGGGCGTATCCAAGACTTCGACCCCGGAGGAGCTGAAAAACGCCTATAAAAAACTCGCTCTCAAATGGCATCCGGACAAATTCAGCAGCGCCGGGGAACAGGAAAAAAAAGAAGCCGAAGAGAAATTCAAAGAAATCAACGAAGCTTACAGCGTACTATCCGACGCGGAAAAAAGAAAGCAATATGACCAGTTCGGACATGACGCCTTCCGGCAGGGAGGCATGGGCGGCGGAGGCTTCGGCGATATCAACATCGACGACATCTTTGCCAGCGTCTTCGGCGGAAGAGGTTTCGGAGGCTTCGGTGGATTCGGTGGTTTCGGAGGCGGCAGACAGGAGCAGGGAAACTACGCGGAACCCGGCGACGATCTCTCCTACCCGATTGAGATCACGCTGGAAGAGGCGGCCTTCGGCGTTGACAAGACCATCCGCTACCGCAGGAAAGTCAAATGTCCTGTTTGCGGAGGCACGGGCGGAGATCCGTCCTCACCCCCCAAAACCTGTACGAAATGCGGCGGAACCGGAAGGATCCGGACCGTACAGCGGACGATCTTCGGACAGTTTGCCCAGGATGTGGAGTGCGACCAGTGTCACGGCAGCGGCAAGATTTACGAGAAAAAATGTGAAAATTGCGGAGGCTCCGGCGTCAAGGTCGAGAATACGGAAATCGTGCGGCATATTCCCGCGGGAATCCAGTCGGGAAAACGTCTCAGAGTCCGGGAAATGGGAGAAGCCGGAGAGCATGGCGGCCCCTACGGGGACCTTTACATCTTCATCCGGGTGAAAAAACACAAGATCTTCGAGCGGATCGAAAACGACATCTACTGCCCGGTGCCCATATCCTTCGCCGTGGCGGCTCTGGGCGGAGAGGTGGAAGTACCGGTATTGAACGGAACGAAAAACGTGAAAATTCCGCCGGGAACCCAGAGCGGCAAGAAATTCAAGCTCCGGGGCGAGGGCATTTCCCCCGAGGGTACGAGCATAACCGGCGACGAAATCATCGAAGTCATTGTGGAAACGCCGGTGGAACTCAACGAGGAACAAAAGAAAAAACTCAAGGAATTTGACGCCAGTCTCAACGCGAAAAACTACAAAAAAGAGTCGCTGAAAGAAAAAATCAAGAATTTCTTCTCATAAGCGTTTGTAAATTTGCCATGAATATGTTATACTAAATTGTAGCCGACTGTGAAGTTGCGGAATCTGTCCTGAACGAAACAGACGGTCTTACAAAAGGACGTGCAGACGTACCGATCGTACAAAAGGAGGATAATATGACATTATTGCAAGGACAAGGGGGATTCAACATGCTGCCCCTGTTGCTGATCCTGGGAGGCTTCATCATTTTTTCCAGCTGGTCCAGCAAGAAAAAGGATAAAAAGGAAAAGGAAAAGATAGACGCCATCAAAGCCGGACAGGATATCATCCTGAAATCGGGAATTTTTGGAAAAGTCATCAGTATGGACGAACGCTACGCCTGGATCAAGATCGACCAGGGCGTGAAGATCAAAATCGTAAAAGAAGCGATCCTGGGCCCCGTGGATGAGAGAAAAGCCGCGACAGCCAAGGAAGAGCCGAAACAAAAACCCTCGCTTCTGGGCGCGCTCTTCGGCAAGAAAGAGGCCGCCAAATCCGAAGACGACATAAAGCCTGCGGAAGAAAAGATCGAAGAAATCAAAGCGGAAAAGGAAACCATTGAAGAAGTGAAACCTGTGGACGCCAGTCCAGCCGGTGAAACCGCGGCCGATGAAGAGAATAAGGACTGAGAATTCGTTTCGGCCGATGGGAACGTATGCGCAAAGGGGGTAAAGCCATGAGAAAAATTGCGGTTTGTCTGTTGTGGATTCTTCTGAGTTTTGCCGCGTGGGCAGGCGCCATATCGGCCGTCAAAATCGGCAGAAGCAAGATCACGGTAGAGTTTGATACGAAAAAAGGGGAAGCCCGGAAGCCGAAAGTGGAATACGACAGTTTCACGCGACTCCTGTATTTGGAATTTCCCGACACGGACCTTTCCCCCAACGTCAAAGCGGGGAAGAACAAGAGCAAGTACTATGACGACGTTCAGGTTGTGGATCACGGCAATTCCGTCGGCGTTTTCGTGACGCTGGCCAAGGATGTGACCTATACGGGGGCCATGAAGGGAAAAAGCTACGTCGTCAATCTCGATAACGGGCAAAAGCAGTACATCATCGCCATTGACGCCGGGCACGGCGGAAAGGACCCCGGGGCCCAGAGCAGAAATAAGGCCGTCGACGAGAAGAATCTCGCCCTGGCGGTGGCGAAACTGCTGCGAAACGAGCTGGCCGAAGATTTCAAGGTCATCATGACAAGGGACACGGATGTGTTCATCCCCCTGTCGGAACGCCCGGCCATAGCCAATCGCGTCAAGTGCGACTTTTTTATCAGCGTGCACATCAACGCCGCTCCGAACCGTTCGGAAGCCTCGGGCTCGGAAATCTACTATTTCTCGACGGAAAAACCCTCGGCCTACGCGGCCAAGATCGCCGCTTTCGAGAACAGCTTCAGTGAATACGGCGGCAAAAAAGACAGCGAGATCAAGCAGATCATGGGTTCTCTGGCTTACAAGAAAAACCAGGAAAAATCGGTCAATTTCGCAAACCCCACGGTGGAAGCCATCGCCAGGTCCCTGCGCCTTCCCAATAAAGGCATTCACGGCGCCAACTTCGCGGTGCTCAGAGGCTTCGACGGACCCGGCGTATTGCTGGAACTGGGCTTCATCACAAACCAGACGGATTTGAAGGCGCTGCAAAACCCGAAGAACCAAAAAGCGGTAGCGAAAGCCGTTGCGGAGCAGGTCCGGGAATTTTTCGAATAGCGGGAGCAAGCTATGAACACGAGAGACTTTAAACGCTTGACTTTTTATATCATCGTATGGCTGGCCTTTGTGGCCACGGGCTTTGTGTACCTGACGTCCCGGGGGGCCGCCGATGTCCGCTCCGTCCGGGGCATCACAAAAAAAGAGAACCCCCTGCGGACCGAAAAGATCACGGTCTACGCGCCCACAAAGGACAGGAGGGCCCTTGAAAAAATAACGCTGGAGATTCCCCAGAGCGAATCCAGGCGGGACAAGATCCGGACCATCGTGGCGAAGGATCTGGAAACGCTGGCGGGAAAGGGCTTTCTTCCCACGAACAAGATCACGCCGCTCAATGTGTATATTACCGAGGACAATACGGTCTATGTGGATTTCAATCTTTCGGTCAGCGAATTGGAGGCCGAGACCGAGGCGAGCAATCTGGTGATCTCCTCTCTTGTGAATTCCATCTGCGAATTGCCCGATATCAATAAGATCAAATTCATGGTCAACGGGAAGGACGGCAAGAAGAATCTTGCCAAATTTTATAGAAAATAAAAAAACGGGAATGTAGGGGCGAACGAAATCGTCCGGCCCGATGAAAACACTGCCCGTCATTTAAATTTTAAATGACGCAAAATCCGAAGCGCTCCCTTAAAGGCCCAATCCTCCGATTCAAGGGCCTTGGTTTTTGTTCTCAAAAACACCCGCATAAGCTGCGACAGCGCCATGGCGAGGATATTTCCCCCCGCCACATGGATCGTGGCATACCGCTCGGCAAATCTCTCCCTTTGCATTACCAGGATGTCCCCCGAAAGCGCCAGCCCCAGAAGATAATTCTGCTTTTGGGAAGCCGTCAATTCCTCATGAAGATCGAGACCCCGCAACTGAAAAGCCGCCTGGTTGATCCCGTACTTCAGCCCCTGTTCGCAACCCGTCAGCAGATAGGCGGGCTCGATTTTTTCCGCGAAGCCCTCCTCCACCGAGAAGCGCAAAATCGTATGTTTTGTCAGCGCCTCCAGCAACTCGCCGCTGAGGGTCGTGATAAAATCCATGATTTTTCCGTCCGCTGTTTCGATGAACTTGTTGTGGGAGCCGGGAAGGACCAGAAGCGCATTTTGGGAAGGCAGCGTCTCCATTATGCCCATGACTTCCGTCTCCTCGCCGCGAATCACATCCAGGGAACGCCGGTTCCGGTCGGTAAAACCCCCGGATTCTTTTTTGATTCCGGGGATCAGATGGATTTCAAATTCGTGAAAACGGACCTTTTGTATCCCCGCCGCCAGGGTTTCCACTGAGACGGGTAATTTCAGATGAGGTACTTCCAGAAGCCCCAGAGCGGATGTGATCATGCCCGAAGCCGCCACAAAATCCAGGTCCTCCGGGCGCAAGGCCGCTTCATGAAGCGCCTCCCGCAAAAGCGTCAGCAAGGCGGCTTCAAATCTCTCTTTTCCGACCCGGACCCCCGCGTCGGATTTTTTCAGGACCAAAACCCGTTCGCCTTCGGCTACCCGGATCCGTACGTTGGAAGTTCCGGCGTCGATGGCCGCGAATTTTTTCATCGGTGGATTCCTCCGGGTTTATTTTTTGTTGAGATATTTGCGGGCCACGGCGTATACCGGAGAATCCTCCCGGAGACAGGGCAGGATCTTTTCCCAGGAAACATAGGATTCCGGCTGACCCAAGGCGTAATACCCCAGTTCATAGTCGCTGTAGCTGAAGAGCATCCCTTTGTCCGTCACGCCGAAATTGGTCCCCGGCTGCCAGATATTGGCCAAAAGCTCCTTTTTGCCGTCTTCATCCACCATATCGTCCAGGGAGGAGGCTTCCCAGTAAGCCAAGAGTCCCGGAACGATCAGCTCCCGGACGGTGTCCTCGGAACCCGGTGCGAACACATCGGCCGCGGCCAGTTCTTTTCCGGTCCGCAGATCCATCAGAAAATAGGAGGTTCCGCCTGTACCATGGGCGCCTCCCGAAAACTGCCAGTAACTGATGGCATACTGCAGGATGTCTGCGTTGCAGAAGACGATATTATCATGGAGCTGCAATTCCCAGGACAGGGCCCAGGTCTCATCGGCCGAGAGATCTTCATTTTCTTCCTTGTATCCGGCCGTCTCCGTTTGATAAAACTTCTTCAGCGCCGCTTCGGCCTGGAGGTTCACGTAGTCCTCCCCGAAGTTTTTCAACAGAAAATGCCGCTGCAAGGCGGTCAGTACGGCGGAATCCGGAAATGAGACGGGCCAGACAAAGTCGATCTTGATCGTAAAGCCGTTCTCCCGGGAAATCGGCAGGTAAAAGGTCTCTTCAATCCCCATATTCTGAAATACGAGAGAAGGATTATCCGGAGGAACGATATCCGCGGCGCGGGTGATCCGTCCCGGTTCCCGAAACAGTTCCGGCGCGTTGTCGGCGGCGCTTTGGGCGAAAAGTGAAAGTCCCGCCAACAGCAGTATCCCCAGTATTTTTTTCATAAAACCTCCAGCGACCGCGTACCGGGAACCGAACCCCCGGGGCGGTCTTTATAGAATCCGTAATGTGTAAATGCAAATTATAATTGAGGAAACGGGTTTGTGTTACCTCAATTATACAACAAAACCTTGATTATGGCAATTTTTTTATACCATAAAATTCAAAATTATTTCTTGACAAAAGGCGCCGGGTATTATAAGATTAAATTACAAAGAATATTTTATCGGATAATCTCTGAAAATGAATTGTGGATTTTGGATATGCGTCCAAAAAAGCGAAGGTCTTTTCCAAGTAAATATTTTGATATACTGGAAAAGATAAAGCTGAGTTTATTTTAGAAGGGGAGGATTGTCAATGTCCAGACTATGGCAGGATATCAAAGCGGAAAAACTGAAAAATCCCATATTCAAACGGTATTATGATTTTTACCATTCAAAAGAAGAGATTATTGAAACCCTGCTTGCCTACCGGAAAGAAAAATCCATGACCCAAGCCAAATTCGCAAGGAAGGCGGGGGTTTCCCCGGAAACAATTGTCGCCTTTGAAAATGGCCTCTTGGAAGCCGGAACCAGCCTGTCCTCAAGAATTGTGAATACGATATTTGCCGATCGCTCCGTCAATTTTTCAGATAGAATAATAAACGAAACAGCCGTTAAATAACGGCTGTTTTTTTTTCGTTTGGCGATTTGGTTTTATCTGTATGGAATGATGGTTCTCCTCCAATCAAAATCTGTACTGGAAATGCAGCGTCCCCGTAACGCCTTTGCGTTTCCCCGTGTAGCCCTGCAGGGCCACATCCACCGTGAAGGGAATGAAGGCGGAAGGCTGGAACACGACGCCTACTTCGCCGATCCCTGTGGCCCCTTTGAGGGAGGGACTCGCAATGGGAAGCCCGGCGGCCACGATTTCCGCCTTGGCCGCTCCGTCAAATTCATATTCGTAGTAAGCGGCTGCGTAAGGCCGGAAGCGGGCGCTTTTGTTCGGGGAAAGCCGCGCGCCCAACCGCAGGCGGCTCGATTTGGCGGCATCAAAGGCCACTTCCTCTCCCGAGGAAAGCGTTACGGTCTCGCTTCCGGTACGGGTCAGGAAATACTTGGCCGAAAGATCCAGTTTCGCCTTTTCCGAAAGGGAAAGTACGGTTCCCGCGCCGACGTGGAAGCCCGCGTAAGTGGCGGAGGCGTCATAGGAAGCGACGTCCGATGCGGCCGATCCGTCATAGTGGTTGCGCACCCGGCCGGCCCGGATACTGCCTTCGAAATAGGAGGACGCTTTGTCGCCGGAAAAGTCCAGACGACCCAGGAGTCCGCCGCCAAAGTAGCGGATGTTGCCTTTGCCGTGGACGTAGCCCGCGCCCGCGAAGGAATTGAACGTATCATAAGAACCGTTGCCGTATTCGAAGAAAGCGCCCCAGACGAATTCGCTCTTTTTGAGGGCGACGCCCTTTGAGAGCCCGGCCGCCACCGAGAAACTCTTGAGATCCACGTGGGAGCCCGTGTCGTAGCGGGTGTAGCCGCCCTGGGTCACGGCAAAGCCGTGGTAGTCAAAGCGGTTGGCCAGGGTTTTGAACCCGTCCACCAGGGAGCGGATTCCCGATTCGCCGATCAAGTCTCCGCCCGCGTTCAATGCGGCGATCCCGCCGAGGTAAGCCTCCGAAAGAACTTTGTCCTTCTCGAGGGCGGCCGCCAGGGCGAAGTCTTTCGAAAGATCCGCAGCCAGGCGCGCGATGAGTTTGTTGTTTTCGACGGAGAGTTCAAAGAGACTGTAGGCCAAAGTGGTGCCGAATTCGACTTTGATGGTGTCGTTGGCGACAATAATGTTTTTGGGGGTTCCCGTAATGGTATTGGAACCTAAAAGTATGATTTCATCGGAGGGATGAAGCGGCTCTCCTGTTCCGGGGATCCGGACGTCAATGGTGCTGTCGGTGATGTTGGAGTCCCGGGAGACTGTCATGAGGGCGATTCCGTCCGCTACTTTGAAGCCGTCCGGTACGTAGTAGGTCATTTCGCCGGAGATTTTCAGGTCGCCGGTGATGTCGGGATAATTATAGATATTGAGTTTGCTCTGTCCGCCGACGTCGAGGTATCCCTGGCTTGCGCCGATGCCGTTCAGGGTGATTTTCGCGCCGTCCAGCGTGAGGGTGGAGGCCCGAACGGTGATTTGGGCCGCGGTGGTTTCGTTTTTGAGGGTGACGTCGGACTTGTTTTGGATGTCCAACTGATTCGTTGTAAGATCGCTTGTGAAGGACACTGTCGCGTTATTTACGGCGGTGTCGTTCATGACGTTGACGGAAGCGCCGCTGAAGCTGTAGGCGCCGTTTTTGATTTGGACGGAATTCGGGTAAACCGGGTCTTTTACGGTAATGTCGCCCTGTCCCGCGCCGGCAAAGATGACGTCGTCGTTGGTGTAAAATTCGGTTTCTTTTCCGTCTTCATCCTCCCAAATGGGATCTCCCACCGCTTCCCAGGTCATATTACCTGTTTGTCCTTTACCGGTAACATTTTTCCATGTGATGGGTCCAAAGGCTTTCACGGCAAGATACAGTTCGTTCCCGGCGACTTCGGCCGCCAATTTCATCTGTTTTTCGCGGAAATCTCCTCCGGCAGGCAGCGCATCGTAAGAGATATCATCGGGTTTTGTAATGGAAGAAGCAGCCCTTGCCACGACGATTTTATCGCCGACTGAAAATCCCGGGGCTGTCAGGGCAGTGGTATCCAGTTCGATTAGTTTATAATACGGACTTCCGAGTATAATATTTCCTGAAATTACATCAAGCATTGGGGTGGAGGCAGAAGCTGTAGCTGAAGCGTAATCCGGTACTACTATGGAAAGAGTGCCGCTGTTTATATTGAGATTTCCGGTAATTTTAGAAGGATTGACCACCAAGAGTTTATTGTAGCCGTTATAATTTACTTCGGCAGTAATGTCCGCATTATCAAGGGTAAGAGTCTGGCTGTCAGCGTTCACATGGGCTGCGGTAACTTTATTATTTATTGTAACGTAAGCGTTTTGGATTTGAAAGTCTCCGGTGACGTTGATGTCGCCGCCGGTAAATGTATAAGTTCCGCCGTTATCCATGTAAATTCTTGCGGGATTGACGCCTGCGGCGTCTACTGTAACGATGCCTTCTGTGGAGCCTGCAGCACCGCTTTTGAAGGTGACGCTGTCACCGTCAAGGAAAAAAGAATCCGCTTGATTCGTGCCGTCATCCACAAACCAATTTACTCTGGATGAATTATTTTCCCAAGTCATGTTCGGCTGTCCCTTCCAGATGAGATCCGCAGTCACAGGATCAAAAGCAATATAGATATTATTTGCGTCGGTAGTGACTTTAGCCTGCATATGCGCCGCTTGCAATACCGCAGGCGTGTTGTCCGTAAACGTTCCCACAGAAATATTATGGCCGCCGCTTGCACTCAAAATTGTTATGGGCGTCATGCTTGTGGGCGCAGAACCAAAGAAAGCGTCAATATTCATAGTAGGCGTACCGTTAACAGCGCCGGTAATCGTTATCTTATCATTTCTGCTGTTGGCGGGATCAAGATCCACATAATAATGCGCGTCGGCAATAATCGTAATTCCACTCGCGGCAGCATCAATCTGCAATTCTCCGATCCGCTCCGCATCGGCGGCTGTTAAAGCGTCAAATTGCGTCCTTGTAAGATGTCCCGCGCTTAAATCGGTCCATAAAACAGCACTGTCGGGGGAGAATTTGGAGTTGTCAAAACTGAAAGAATCCGTAACGATTTTTCCTTGTCCGGAGAGGATGGAATCATGCACGTTGAATACGGCATGAGTATTTAAGCTTTCACTTGCTGCGTCATTTACGATTCGAAGATTGGCATAGTCAATCTTGAAATCTCCACCGCCTGAAGTATCGATTTCGTGGGAACCGACCAGCTGTAAGAAGCCGTTTTCGGGGTGGCCGTTGTAGGTGAATGTTGCGCCTGCTCCCATGTAGATTGAATCAATATTATCTACATTGGTTCCGGCATTTAAGCTTGTGCTGTTTTTATCACCGACATAGAAATTGCCTTCACCGGTAAGGTTTATGGTAGAACCTGCATAAGCATAAATTGCTCCGCCATCGGAGACTGTTGGAGCGCTAGTATATCTATAATTTCCAGCAAAAACTATATTTCCGTCGTCAGCAATCAGCTTTAATGATCCAGGCGAAGAATACCAAGGATCTCCAACATAAATCGCGCCACCGTTACCACTCGAACTATTTTCAATAAAAGAAGAGTTTTCCACAGTATTGGTGTTCCCTTCTAAAAGAAGTGCACCACCTTCTCCATGACCAACAGTAGTCGTTGAATTTTTAATAAAATTTGAATTGCTAATATATATTGGACCGTAACTAACAATTGCACCGCCATTTTGGCTGGCATAGTTATTAATGAAATCCGAATTATCAATTACCGTATACCCATAATTGTATATTGCTCCTCCTTCGCCGTAGCCACCATTATGGTTTGTATCAAATATTGTATGTTCCAAATATGTATATCCAAGCAAATTCAAAATTGCAGCTCCATATATTCCTTGCTGATCTGTAATATAGAATTTTGCGTTTTCATTTCCTGTTAAAATCAAAAGTGGTTCATTATTTGCTCCTGCGCTAACACCTCCTAGATAAAAGGCTCCACCACTCACTGAAGAATGAAATAATTGGCTTGAAGTAGAAACGCCGCCAGGATTACTACTATTTATTATAAATTGTCCATTACCATTTATATCTATACTGACCATATCTTTAGTCGGGGTATAAGTATATGATCCAGAATAATCATA
This sequence comes from Fusobacteriaceae bacterium, assembly GCA_031272945.1. GTDB lineage: Bacteria > Fusobacteriota > Fusobacteriia > Fusobacteriales > Fusobacteriaceae > JAISST01. The sequence continues at coordinate 16,644 of JAISST010000091.1, read as the reverse complement.
TCCTTTCCCTACCACGATGTGTTCTTCTCCGCCTAGTAACTGAGCAGTAAAGATGCGATCTCCTGTCAACGTTAGTTTTGCAGTTGGAAGTGCGTTTGCACCTCTTGCAATTTCTATTGCGGCTTTAATAGCATCCAAATTTCCTGTGTTATTTAAATAGTCATCTATTGCACGTTTTATTGCATTATTTTCTACATTATTAACGCCCAAACCAATTCCTTGGTCGGATGTCGCGGAATTTCCGTCGGGATCTTCTATCCATTGATCAAGTCTTTCCGCATAAATATGCTTCTGCGACATCAATCCGGCTACAATAAAAGCCGCAACCAACAACCGCCTCTTAGCCTTACCCCCACCCCCTATAATCCTCTTCCTTTTCTCCTTCATCCCTACATCATTCTCCTTCGACCAAAACAAAGCCTATTCACCACATAAAAATGTGAAGAAGCCCAACCGGTCGGTATAATATAATTAAAGAATAAAAAAATAAATCACATATCACAACCAAAAATGTAGTGTTTCATTATCAATTTTATTGTATTTTCCCTTTATTGTCAAGCCAATTTTCCTTTGTTGCGACAAGTAATTTCCACATTTTTTGTAGACATAGCAAAAATACATATAGCGCCCTTTCCGCCAAAAACCCGCCCCCTTTTTGATCAAAAATCCCTTCATTTTCAAGGAAAACCAGCGGAATCCATACAAATTCCACAAAGCGTCCAAAAACTCTTTGACACAATTGGACAAAAGTAAGTAAAAAAGGGAGTTCCCGAAGGAATTCCCTTTGTCAAAACAGAGTACGATACATTTTTAAAGATAATTGTGTCCTAAAAAATCTATTATTTTACAGGTAAAAAACAGCCGGTTTACCATGCCGTTTCAGAAAACAACCCAATTGTCAATATAGATTCTCTCTCAAAATCCACAGATTTCCGGAGTCGAGTCGCGGATGCATCCGCTTTTCTCCGAGCCTTTATGTCTCCGCGAGATTGTTTGCGTCTGCTCAATTCTCTTAAAACTTGTACTTGAAATGCAGCGTCCCCGTGACGCCTTCCCGCTTTCCCGCATATCCCTGCACCGCGGAATCCACCGTAAAAGGAACCGCCCCGAAAGGCTGAAACATCAAGCCCAATTCCCCGATCCAGGCGGCGCCTTTCAGCTCGGGGCTTTCAATCGGCAGCCCTGCCGCCACGATATCCGCCTTGATCCTTCCGTCAAATTCGTATTCATAGTAGGCTGCGGCATAAGGCTGAAAGCGGAGACTTCCCTGCCGGGAAAGCCGGGTCCCCAGGCGCAGACGGCTTGACGTTGCCGCCCCGAAGGCTACTTCTTCTCCCGAAGAAAGACTTACGGTTTCCCCGCCTGTCCGGGTATAGAAGTACTTAGCCGATAGATCCAGTTCCCAGCTGTCATCCAAAGGCAGAACCGTACCGACTCCCGTATGAAAGCCCCCGTAGCCGGAAGCGGCGTCATATTTGGCCACGCCCGCGATTCTGGATCCGTCATAGTGATTTTTTATTCTTCCCGCCCGGACGCTCCCTTCCAGATAGGGTCTTCCTTTTGCTCCGTTGTAATCCAGCCTTCCCAAAAGTCCTCCGCCCAGGTAGCGGATATTGCCTTTGCCGTGGACATAGCCCGCTCCGGCGAAGGCGTTGAAGGCGTCATAGGAGCCGTTCCCGTATTCGAAGAAGGCGCCCCATACAAAATCGTTTGTTCGCTCCGTCTTCCCCTTTGTGAGGCCCGCCGCCACGGAAAAGCTTTTGAGGTCCACGCGGGAGCCCGTGTGGTAGCGCAAGAATCCTCCCCGGCTCACCGAAAAGGCCTGACAGTCGTCGGGATGGTCCGCGGTCCGGAAATTGCCTGCCACGGTCCGCATCCCCGATTCCCCGATCAGGTCGCCTCCGGCGTTTAAGGCCGTTAAGCCTCCGATCCGGGCCTCCGAAAGGGCTTTGTCTTTCCGAAGCGCCGCGGTCAAGGCCTCGTCCTCGGAAAGATCGGCGGCCAGACGCGCCATGAGTTTGTTCTCTTCCACATAGAGTTCAAAGAAGCTGTAGGCCAATGTGGAGCCGAATTCCACCACGATGGTGTCGTTTTCCACAATGATATTTCCGGGTTCGCCGGTAAGCGTAGCGGAATGGAGCAGCACGATTTTATCGGAGGGATGAAGCGGATCTCCGGATCCGGGAATCCGGATGTCTATGACGCTGTCCGTGATATCCGTGTGGCCCGTTACGGTGACGAGGCTCTTTCCGCCGGAGATTTTAAAATCTTCGGGCGCGTAATAGTTCATCTGTCCCGAGATCTTCAGATTGCCTCGGATTTCCGGGTAGTTGTAGAGCGAAAGAACGCTCTTTCCGTCGACGTCAAGGGCGCCGGGACTTCCCCCGGCGTCCTTCAGGCTGACTTTTGACCCGTCCAGAACAAGATCCGACGTCCGGACCTCGATGTTCGCAGCCGTAAGATTTGCGCCGTCCAGAATGAGCCCGGCGTTGTTGACGACCTTTAATTTCGCGGCGCTGACTTCGTTTCGCAGGATCGTGACGCCTCCGGCGATATCGAGATCTCCGGCTACGACTACGGCCCCGCCGGTAAAGGTATAATCTCCATCCGAAACAGTCATTTTGGAGGGCGCGACCCCTGCCGGGTCCACTTGGACGACGCCCGCGCCGGTCGCGGTAAAGGTCACATTGTCGTTGTTCCGGTAATAAGACGCATCGTCGGGATTTTCCAGTTTCCAGTTCTTCAAGGGTTCTTCATCATGCTTCCAGACGTCGCTAACGACGCCTTTCCAGATCAGATCAAGGCTGCCGTTGTCTTTTTCGATCACAATGGTTATTTTTTGCGTATCGGTCACGGTATCAAGACTCCCGGACAGGCGGGCGGCCCGCAGGAAGTCCGAGGGGGTCAGGGCGGCGGACACGTTTAAATCTCCGTCCGATTCCAATACCGTAAACCGGTCTCCCGCAGCGGGAGCGCTCCCGTAAGCGCCGGTGATCTCCAAATTCCCCGAAACCGTCGGAGCGCCGGTGATTTTGATCAGATCGTTCGTCCCTGTCGCGGGATCGATGTCCACGTGATAAGACACGCCCGAATGAAAGTCAATGCGTCCGCGGGCGTTCAAGACCAGGGTCCCGACGGGGGCGGCTTTAAGTTCCTCTTCATGGTTGCCGCCGGGCGTCAGGATCGCGTGATCGGGATTGATCTTTACGTTTTTCAGCGTATAAGACGCGGCGCTGATTTTTCCATATCCCGCCAGTTCCGCAGCCGTAGCGCTTGCGGAACCGAGTGCGACGTCATTTGTCACGGCGAGAACTTCGGTCCCTTCCATTCCGTTGTTGGCGATCCGCAGCGCGCCCTCTTGTATCTCAAATTTTCCGCCGTTGGAGGCGTCGATCTTGTGAGATCCGACCATTTGTAAAAATCCTGTTCCGGTTTTTGTAAAGACGGCCTTTTGGTCCATATAGACGGAGTCCACGTTATCTTTGGCGTTTCCGCCGTCCGGATCCGTACTGTCCTTGTCGCCGAAATAGAAATCGCCGTTGCCGTTCAATATAAGGGAAGAACCCGGCGTCGCGTAGATGGCGCCGCCGCCGGAAACGTCGGGATGGTCCGGATCGTGGTTTTCCGCGTAATTCCCCGCGAATAGGATGTCTCCTTCGTCCGCTGTCAATTCCAGGGTAATTCCCGTAGGATCAAAGGGATCGGGGTTTGCCATATAGATGGCGCCGCCTTTCCCTCTCGCGCGGTTCGCAAGAAAGCTCGCGTCTTCTATAATATTGACTTCTCCGCCGATGGCGGCGGCCCCTCCGTGTCCGACATGCTCATCGGTTGTGAAGTTTTCTCTGAAAGTCACTCTTTTAATCCGCAGGTAACCCGAATAAATACCCCCGGTCGTATAGTAATTACACAGCGCCCCGCCGAGATAATTGCCGCGATTGTGAATAAAATCCACATCATGGAGGATCATTTTTCCCCGGGCGTTGAATATGGCGCCGCCTTCGGAGTCGCCGGTGTTTTCATTGTCTATAAATATCGCGTGCTCAATATAAACGTACCCGTAGCTGTTGAATATAGCGCCGCCGAGTCTTGCGTGCTGACGGGTGAATATATATTTGGAATCGCCGTCGCCGGTCAATACCAATATGGGGATTCCATCAAACCCCGTCGGCCAATTATAAAACACGCCCCCATTTCTTAAAGAACCATATTCACTGGCTTGATTATAAGGATATGGCGTCCCGGAAGCGATTGTAAAACCTTGGATCGAATCCTTTTTCTCATTATCAATGATGAGATTTCCGTCTCCGCTGATATGGATACTGACCGTGTAGTATTCTGTTTTTTCGATCCCATCCAAATCCCTTCCCAATATCACATGATATCCCAAAGATTCTCTGTTATCTTGCTTTGCGTTCAATTCATAATCCGAGGTCAACGCGATTTCCGCCGTGGCGAGTTGATTGCTCTCCCGCGCGTTCCGGATCGCCGCCTTGACGGCGTCCAGATCCCCCCGCTTCGTCAGATAATCCATGATGGCAGCGGATATGGCCTGATTCTCCGGGGCTGACACATTATTGCCAACCCCCGTATGCTCGGGCGCCGCGATCCATTCATTGATTTTTTCCGCGGCGCGGATTGCCGGAATCTTCGCCAAAAGCCAGGCGATCAGGATCAAAGACAACATTCGCCCTCGTCTTTTCCGGCCGTTTCCCTTTCTTTTAAACTTCGCTTTTCTCATCACGCCGATAAATCCTCTCCTTCCCAATCAAAAAGGCCATGGACATAAGTTATGCCCGCACAGCCTGTTCGGTCGTTTTTTTATAAATAACTTTATGCGTATCAACCAAAGCTGTAATTTGCTAAGAATATTTTACACTATTTTCCACTTTATTGTCAAGATTTTTTCGCTTGTTGTTACAAAATTGGAAGTGGTCAGTTGGCGGGCCGCAGGCCCGCCAACTGACCGAAATAAAAGCAAATCAAAAAAAGGAACTCCAGTTGGAGTTCCTCTTGTTACATTATTTACAGATATTCCTCAAACGCTCAAGCCTTCTTCCGCCGTCCCCCCCGTTTGGGTTTCGCTCCGGCCGCCGGGCTTGTCTCCACAGGCGTGACCGCCGCCACTTCCACGACTTCGATCTCGGGGATATCCTGCACGACGATTTCTTCTACGACGGCTTCCGGAATGACGGCCGCGTTTCTCGTAAAGGAACGTTTTCTTTTGACTTTTACGGGCGGCGTCTCGCTGACGGGGGCCGGAGCCGCGCTTACGACCGCTGCGGGGGCCGCTTTCCGCACTCTCGTTTTCTTTTCTTTGACCGGCGTTTCTTTGACCGCTTCCGGCGCTTTCGCTTTGACGGTTCTCCTTCGGGGGCCTTTTTCTATTGCGGTTTTCTCAACCGCAACAGCCGCTTTCTTTCCTCTGGTCTTTTTTACAGGCTGCGTTATTTCGGCCGCCACAGGCTCTTTTACGGTGACTTCCGGAACGACCGCTTCTTTTACGACCTTGGCCCGGGCTGCTCTCCTCTTGGGCGCCGGCGTTTCAACGGCCGCTTTTACCACAGGGGCAGCCGCCGCTACCGCTTCCGCCACAGGCTTCGCCTTGCGCGTTCTTTTCTTCGGGGCCGCTGCGGGCGCAACCGCCTTTTTTGTTTCTACTTTTTTCGTTTCTACTTTTGTTATTGCTTCTTTTTTTGTTTCCGCTATGACGATTTCTTTTTGGACCGGCGCTGTCGGCGCAACTTTTTCCTTAAGGGGGGCTTCCGCCGGCTTCGCCGCTCTCGACGTCCGTTTGGCGGGCTGCAGGGATTTTGCTTCCGCATAGAAATTCAAAAGCAAATCATTCAGCTCCAGTCTTTTTTTACTTCTTGTGGGCAATGCGATCCGCAAAAACACGTGAGCCATTTGTTTCAGTCCGTTAAATTCTTCCGCCTGCGCCTTGTTCAACTGAATCTTTGTCTTTTGGGGCGCAAGCGCTTTCACTTTTCCGCCGTTTTTTCTTCCGCTCTCTGTTTCTTCCAGCAATTGGGACGCCTTGATGTCAAAGGCTTTCGCGAATTCTTCCAGCTTATCGAGGGACACGCCGTTGCGACCGGCTTCTATGCCCGCGATACTGTTCCCGGCGCCACTGTATTTCACTTTTTTCGCCAGTTCCTTCTGGGTGATCCCTTTTTGCTGACGGTATTTTTTTACATTTTCACCTAAAATTTTCCTGATTTTCAATTGGACCTCCGAATTCGATTTGATTTCAAGTAGAAATTGTAAGTAGTGAAATAATGGTATTGTAATGAAATGATGATCGCATTGAATATATTCTGGTAATCATTTTAATTACTAACCATATAATAACATAAATCTTTCACTTTGTCTACGATTTATCTTAAATCAGAGGGTTTTTTCGTAAATAAATTTTGCGGAGGCCACATCCTCCACGCCCAATCCCAGCGCTTCAAATATGGTAATATCGTCATCGCTCTTCCTTCCGGGGCCCTTGGCGCCCATAAGCAGCTCCCCGATCTCTCCGGCGATATGACTGTTATCAAAAAGCCCCTCGGCCTTGGGGATCAGGAAATCCCCCGCCTCGGCCAGTACGGCTTCGATGTTGTCGCACCAGAAAACGCCTGCGGCCGCCAAGTCCGAGGCCAATTCCCGGGCCGTCGGGGTACTCGCTCCTACGGCGTTGATATGGGCGCCTTTTTTGATGTCCTTCAATGACAGGACCGGCACGGGAGACGGAGATACCGTATTGATTACGTCGGCCTGCCAGGCCGCTTCCGAAGGACTCTTGACCGCCCGTACGGCAATTCCGTATTTCTTTCGGGCTTCTTCGGCGAACCGCAGCGCGTATTCCTCTTGAATATCGTAAACGGCCGCGGATTTGATCGGGCGGACCGTCATCAGCGCTTCCAAATGGGATCGGGCTTGGGCCCCCGCGCCGATGAAAGCGGCTGTTTCGGCTTTCTTAAGGGCCAGCAAATCCGTGGCCACCGCGCTTACCGCCCCCGTGCGGATCCTCGTGATCGAGTCTCCGTCCACCATGGCAAGGGGCGCGCCGTTTGTGGAATCATAGAGCAAAACGGAACCCTGGTGGGAAGGAAAGTCCCCGCCGGTATTTTTGTGAAAAATCGTGATGATTTTCGCGCCAAAATATTTCCCGTCATAGTAAGCGGGCATGAGCCCCAGGATGTTATCCTCCGGAAGCCTGATCACCGTACGCAAATACTGGACGCTTTCCTTCCGGGCGAGCTTCCCCAGCGCTTCCCGCATGAGTTCCACACATTCGTTCATTGGTAATAATTTTGATACTTCATGATAATCTATTATTTTCATGGCGCCTCCGTCGTTCTTGGTATGGTTCATTATAACCCGAATACCCGAAAGAAATCAAGTATTATTTCAAAAACCGTTCTTTTCCCGGACCATACTGAGTCCGATTTTCCCTTTTTCCTTGTCGACGGCCGTAACCCAGACCGTAACGGTGTCGCCTACGGCGGCGACTTCCGAGGGGTGACGGATAAAGCGATCGCTCATCCTGGAAATATGGACAAGGCCGTCCTGCTTAACGCCGATATCCACAAAAGCTCCGAAATCGACGACGTTTCGTACCGTTCCGCTCAGCTGCATCCCTACGGTCAGATCCTCTATGGCCCGGACCGCCCGGTTGAATATCACAGGAGGCGCGTCCTCCCGGGGATCCCGTCCGGGTTTTTTGATTTCCGCCAGGATGTCCCGCAGCGTCGGCAGGCCCACGCCCAATTCCTCCGCCAGTTTTTTCGCGTCACCGACACGCTTTTCGATATCTGCCACGCCGCCGGTGGCGAGTTCTTTATGGGAAACGCCCGCTCTTTTGAGGATTTCCGCGGCGGCCGCGTAACTTTCGGGATGGACCGCGGTCCCGTCCAGAGGATTTTTCGCGCCCCGGATCCGGAGGAACCCCGCGCATTGCTTAAAGGCCTTCTCTCCCAATTTGGGGACCTTTTTCAATTGTTTCCTGTCGGTAAAGCTCCCGTTTTCCTCTCTATAAGAGACGATATTCCCCGCCACCGCCGCGTTGATCCCCGACACATAGCCCAAAAGGCTGGCGCTTGCCGTATTGAGATCGACGCCCACGCGGTTCACGACGTTTTCCACGACGCCGGTCAGGGATTTTTCCAAGGCCGATTGGTTGATATCATGTTGGTATTGCCCCACGCCGATGCTCTTGGGAGGGATTTTCACCAGTTCCGCCAGCGGGTCCTGCAGGCGCCGCCCGAGACTCATGGCGCCCCGGGTCGTCACGTCCAGGTCCGGATATTCGGCCGAGGCCAGTTTTGAGGCGGAATAGACCGAGGCCCCCGCTTCGTTGACAATGGTGCTCTTTACGGAAAGTCCGCTTTTCTTGATCCACCCGGCGACCGCTTCCTCGGTCTCCCGGGAAGCCGTGCCGTTTCCGATGACGATGACGTTGATCTGATATTTTTCCGCCAGTTTTTGCAGCGTCCGCTCCGTACCGGCCACATCATTTCTGGGGGCCGTGGGGTAAATGGTCGTATAATCCAGGAGTTTTCCGGTTTCCGAGAGAACCGCCACCTTGCAGCCCGTACGATAGCCGGGGTCTATGGCGATGACCCGGGCCCCTTTGACCGGAGGCGTGTTCAGAAGATTTTCCGTATTTTTCGCGAAGACTTCAATGGCGTCTTTTTCCGCCCGCTCCGTGAGTTCGTTGCGGATGTCCCGTTCAAGGGACGGGGCCATGAGGCGCTTGTAACTATCGATGATTGTGCTTTTGAGAAGCTCCGTGAACAGGGAAGGTCTTTGGATAATCCGGCGTTCCACGTAGTCCGTCAGTTTATCCTGCTCCACCAAGAGTTTCACCTTGAGCTTTTCCTCCTTCTCGCCGCGGTTGACGGCTAAAATCCGGTGATTGAGAATTTTCGCCGCGGGCTCCGTAAAATTGTAATACATCTCATAGACGGTCTTTTCGTCGGGATTGACCGCTTCCGAGGAAATGATCCCTAATTTTCGCGTCATATCCCTTAAGGTTCCCGTAAGTTCCGGATCGTCGGCGATCCGCTCGGCGATGATGTCGCAGGCCCCGCCCAGAGCCGCTTCCGGCGTATCGTAAGGGCTTTCGGCCTGGACATAGGGGGCGGCCGATTCCAAGGGATCTCCCGTAGTCAGCTTTTGTTCCAAAATCAGGGCGGCCAGAGGCTCGAGTCCCGCGTCCCTGGCCTTGGAGGCCCGGGTGGCCCGCTTTTTTTTGAAGGGCTTGTACAAATCCTCGACGCGCTGCAGGATTTCCGCGCTTTCGATATCGGCCCGGAGCGCTTCCGTCAGCTTGCCCTGCTCTTCTATGAGGCGGATTACTTCCTCTTTGCGGGCTTCGAGGCCCTTCAGGTACGAAAGCCTTTCGTCAAAGGCCCGCAGCGACACGTCGTCCATGCCGCCGGTCGCCTCTTTACGGTAACGGGCGATAAAAGGGATCGTATTGCCCTCTTCGATCAGGGCGATGACGGCTTCCGTCAGAGCCCGGGGCAGGTTGAATTCTTTGGAAAGTTTTGCGGGGATGGTCATGGGTTTTACTCCTTTTTCGGTGAAATTGTAGAGGACGAACACGAAGCGGCTGCCCCTCCGTGTTCGCTTCATTCTTTTTACATTTTACATTATACAAGAAAAAGCGTTTCGTGTAAAGGGTGGAAAAACACCCAATCACAGCTTTATGCCGCTTTGCGCGCACAAATTATTTTTCATTGACAAATCCCGCGATTTATGTTACTGTTGTTGTATCAAAGTCCTTTTTCTCAAGAATGTGATCATGAATATCGAACGTTTTGAACTGTTTCCCCGGAGGGTTGACGTGTTTTTTAACATTCCTGTCTATGACAATAAGATAGCCTGTGCCTACGGGAACAAGAAAAAGGAGAACTTGTACCGGTTCAATCAAAAACATGAGGTCTAAGTGTACACTTTGCAGGATGAAGTTCAGCTTAGACCTTTTTAATTCTACACGCAACGGAGGAAACATGAAAACGGATATCCAAATCGCCCAGGAATGCAAACTGACGGAAGTGGCCGAAATCGCCAAAAAGATCGGGATCTCTCCCGATGACATCGAACAGTACGGCAAATACAAAGCCAAAGTCAGTCTCGACGTATTGAGAAAATTAAAAGACAAAAAAGACGGGAAACTGATCCTTGTGACTGCCATCACGCCGACGCCCGCCGGAGAAGGGAAATCCACGGTGACCGTGGGTCTCTCCCAGGCCCTGAACAAATTGGGCAAACGCTCCGCGGCGGCCCTGCGCGAACCCTCCCTGGGCCCCGTATTCGGTATAAAAGGCGGCGCCACCGGCGGCGGCTACGCCCAGGTCGTCCCCATGGAGGATATCAACCTCCATTTTACCGGAGACTTGCACGCCATCGGCGTCACCCACAACCTGATCGCGGCCTGTATCGACAACCACATCGCCTCGGGCAACGCCCTCGATATCGACGTGACGAAAATCACCTGGAAGCGGGTCGTCGACATGAACGACCGGGCGCTCCGGGACGTCGTGATCGGTCTCGGCGGAAAAGCCAACGGCGTTCCCCGGGAGTCCAGCTTCCAGATCACCGTGGCCTCCGAGATCATGGCGGTCCTCTGCCTGGCTGATTCCCTGGCCAACCTCAAAGAAATGATCAAAAACATCATCTTCGGTTACTCCCGGGACGGCAAGGCCCTCAAAGTAGGCGATCTCCACATCGAAGGGGCGGCGGCGGCCCTGATGAAAGAAGCCGTCAAGCCCAATCTCGTCCAGACGCTGGAAAACACCCCCGCCTTTATTCACGGCGGGCCCTTTGCCAACATCGCCCACGGCTGCAACTCCATTCTGGCCACGAAGCTGGCGCTGAAAACCTCGGACTACGCGGTGACGGAAGCGGGATTTGCCGCGGATCTGGGCGCGGAAAAATTCCTCGATATCAAGTGCCGGAAAGCGGGCTTTACGCCCAACTGCATCGTCCTCGTGGCCACGGTGCGGGCCCTGAAGCATCACGGGGGGGCAAAGGAACTCCATGTGGAAAACCTGGAGGCCCTGACCAAAGGCAGCGAAAACCTCGAAAAACATGTGGAAAACATGAAAAAATACGGCCTGCCGGTCGTAGTCGCCATTAACCGCTTTGTGACGGATACGGAAAAAGAAACAAAATTTATAGAAGATTTCTGTGCGAAATTGGGCGTCCCCGTAGCTTTGACCGAAGTCTGGGAAAAGGGCGGCGAAGGGGGCCTTGCTCTGGCGAAGGAAGTCCTTAAGGCCATCGAAGCGGGGACAGATCATTACGCGCCGCTTTATCCCCTCGATCTGCCGGTCAAGGACAAGATTGTCCGGATCGCCACGGAGATCTATGGCGCCGACGGCGTGGAATTTTCCCCGGCCGCCAAAAGAATGCTCAAAACCATCGACGAATTGGGCTACGGCAACTATCCGGTCTGCGTGTCCAAGACCCAGAAGTCCCTTTCGGATAACGCCGCCCTCCTCGGCAGACCACGGAATTTCACAGTGACCATCAACGAGCTTCGTATCGCCTCGGGGGCGGGCTTCATCGTGGCCATGGCCGGGGACATCATTGATATGCCGGGGCTGCCGAAAAAACCGGCTGCGGAACAGATCGACATCGACGAAAACGGCGTCATCTCCGGTCTCTTTTAAGAGATCGGAAAGGGGGAGAATACGGTGGATAGCCGAATCTATGTGGAAAAAAAACCGGGCTTTGACCTTGAGGCCAAACGTCTCGCGGCCCAGCTCCGGGAGAGCCTCAATCTCAACAAGCTGACGGATTTGCGGATCTTGAACATCTACGACGTCTTCGGGATCGGCCGGGCGGAAATGGATGCCGCCTGCAAGGGAATTTTCGGGGAGATCGTGACCGACGACATCCTGCGGGATCCCGCCATAGGGGAAAACAAGGCCTTCGCGGTGGAATTCATCCCGGGGCAGTTTGACCAGCGGGCCGATTCCGCCATGCAGTGCCTGAACCTGCTTTCGGAGAAAAATCAGGGCGTCACGGTCACCAGCGGGAAACTGATCATCCTCGCAGGGGAAATTTCCGACCGGGATCTGGAACGCGTGAAACGCTGGTACATCAATCCCATAGAGACCCGGGAAAAGGATCTGACGACCATTGCCGTCGCCCAAGGGGAAAGCGCCCCGCCGGTTGCGACGGTCACGGGCTTTGTCGCCATGGAACCCGCGGCCCTCAAAGCCATGCGGGAAGATTGGGCCCTGGCCATGAGCGAAGAGGACCTGGCCTTTGTGCAAAATTATTTTCGAAACGAAGAAAAACGGGACCCCACGGAGACGGAAATCCGGGTCCTCGATACCTACTGGTCCGACCATTGCCGGCACACGACATTTTTGACGGAGATTGAAGACATCGTCTTTCCGGCGGGGAAATTCGGCGAGACGCTGCAAGCCTGCTGGGATCGCTATTTACAGAGCAGAAAAACCGTATACGGGGAAATGGAAGCCGACAAGGCCGTCTGTCTCATGGACTTGGCGACCCTTCCGGCAAAGGAAATGCGCAAAGCCGGACTTCTGCCGGATCTGGAGCTTTCCGACGAGGTCAACGCCTGCTCGGTCTATGTGGACGTGGACGTCGACGGCAAAACCGAGCCCTGGCTTTTGATGTTCAAGAACGAAACCCACAATCACCCCACGGAGATCGAGCCCTACGGCGGCGCGTCCACCTGTCTCGGCGGCGCGATCCGGGATCCGCTCTCCGGGAGGGCCTATGTCTATCAGGCCATCCGGGTCACGGGCTCGGGCAATCCTCTTGAAAAATTAGAAGATACGCTACCGGGCAAACTCCCCCAGCGCAAGATCACCACGGGGGCCGCTGCGGGTTATTCGGCCTACGGCAACCAGATCGGACTCACGACCTGTCATGTGACGGAAATCTATCACGAGGGCTACAAGGCCAAGCGCCTCGAAGTGGGGGCTGTGGTAGGCGCCGCGCCGGCGTCCTGGGTCAGAAGGGAAAAACCCGTCCCCGGCGACGTCGTGATCCTCTTGGGCGGAAAAACCGGCCGGGACGGCTGCGGCGGCGCGACGGGCTCTTCCAAAGAGCACACCGGCGATTCGCTGGCCCTCTGCGGCGCGGAAGTCCAAAAGGGGAACGCCCCCGAAGAACGGAAGATCCAACGGCTCTTCCGAAATCCCGCTGTTACAAAACTCATCAAAAAATGCAATGATTTCGGGGCGGGCGGCGTATCCGTCGCCATCGGGGAACTGGCCGACGGCCTGGACATCACCCTCGACGTCGTCCCCGTCAAATACAGCGGCCTCTCGGGAACGGAGCTCGCCATTTCCGAATCCCAGGAGCGCATGGCCGTCCTCGTATCCAAGGAGGACGTCGACGTCTTCATAGGGAAAGCGGACGCGGAAAACCTTGAGGCGACCCCGGTCGCCGTCGTAACGGAGACCCCTCGACTCCGGATGAGCCACAAGGGGCGGCTCATCGTCGATATCGCCCGGGCTTTTCTCGATACCAACGGCGTCCGGCAAAAGACAGCCGTTGTCCTAAAAGCCCCGGTCTCTTCGGGGGAAGAGATCTTCCATCCCCCGGGGCGCCCCGGAGAATCCCTCTCGGAGCGCTGGTACGCCTTGCTGCAGGACCTCAACGTCGCCTCGCAAAAAGGACTCATGGACATCTTCGACAGCACAATAGGCGCAAGCAGCGTCTTTATGCCTTTTGGCGGAAAATATCAGCTGACGCCAACGGACCTCAGCATTCAAAAACTGCCGGTATTGGCGGGCGACACCCATACGGCCAGCGCCATCTCCTGGGGGTACAACCCGGAAATCAGCTCTTGGTCCCCCTGCCACGGGGCGGCTTACGCCGTCGTGGAAAGTTTGGCAAAACTTGCCGCCGCCGGTTGCGATACCCGCAACGTACGGCTGTCCTTTCAGGAATATTTCCGGAAAATGGGAACGGATCCCGTCAACTGGGGAAAGCCCGTTGCGGCTCTCTTGGGAGCCATCGAGGCCCAGAAGGCTTTGGGCGTTCCCGCCATCGGCGGAAAAGATTCCATGAGCGGGACCTTCAACGATCTCCATGTGCCGCCGACGCTGATTTCCTTTGCGGTCACGACCTGCGACGCGCGCAACGTGATCTCACCCGAATTCAAGGGGGCGGGACACCGGATTTATGTGATCGAACACAGGGCAAAAGAAGACAAATCGCCCGATTATGAGTCGCTCATAAAGAACTTTCGTTTCCTCTATGAAAATATCGGAAACGGAAAAATCCTCTCGGCCATGGCTGTCAAATCCGGCGGCGTCGCGGAAGCGCTGTCCAAAATGGCCTTCGGCAACCGGATCGGGGTCCGGGTCACCGATTCCGACGCCGATTTCTTCGGGCGAAGCTACGGTTCCGTCGTCGTGGAAGCGGCGGTCCCTCTCCCGGAAGACCATGCGCGGCTCTTGGGGGAGACCATCGGGCAATATGTGATCCTCGCCGGAGACGAGATGATTTCCCTGGAGCGGGGAGAGGCTTTGTGGCTTGCGAAGCTGCATCCGGTCTTTCCTTATAAAACGGAAGAAAAAGCCGATGTCCGCCCTGTCGTTCTCTATCCCGAAAAAAAGATTTTCCTCTGCAAACATAAAGCGGCGAAACCCCATGTCTTGATCGGGGCTTTTCCCGGGACGAACAGCGAGTACGATTCGGCCCGGAAATTTGACCGCTACGGCGGGGAATCGGAAATTTTCGTTTTCCGGAACCTGACCCAGCGGCATATTGACGAATCCATCGAAGGCTTCGTAAAGGCCCTGGCCAATTCCCAGATCTTTATGGTCCCGGGAGGATTCTCGGCGGGGGATGAGCCCGACGGTTCCGGAAAATTCATCGCGACGGTCCTGACCAATGAAAAAGTGGCCGCCGCCGTCCGGGATCTCCTGAGGCGGGACGGACTGATTTTAGGCATTTGCAACGGTTTCCAGGCGCTGATCAAATCAGGCCTCCTTCCTTACGGAGACATCGGCGGCCTGACGCCCGCCTCGCCCACCGTGACCTTCAACAAAATCGGCCGGCACGTATGCCAGATGGTACGACTCAAAGTCGTTTCGGCCAATTCTCCCTGGCTTCAAGGAATTGAGCCGGGCGCGGAGTTCACGGTCCCCATTTCCCACGGAGAGGGGAGATTTTACGCAAGCCCCGAGGTCATCGAGGAACTGATGAAAAACGGTCAGATCGCAACGCGCTATGTGGACCTTTCGGGGAATATCACGACGGAATATCGCTACAACCCCAACGGCTCGGAGCAGGGCATCGAGGGAATCCTGTCCCCCGACGGTCGCGTTTACGGCAAAATGGGCCACAACGAGCGCTGGGAAGAAAATGTTTTTAAAAACATTGAAGGCAATAAAGATTTCAATATTTTCCAAAACGGAATCAAATATTTCTTGTAGGGGTCTTTTGACCGCCGCTGGGAGGAATTATGACCAATGTCGCCATCCTGTTCGGAAGCAAATCCGACACGGACAAAATGAAGGGGGCCGCCCAATGCCTCAAGGAATTCGGCGTCCCGTACAAAGCCTTTATCCTTTCGGCCCACCGGGTCCCGGAAAAACTGGAAGAAACGCTCAAAAGCCTTGAAGAGGAAGGCTGTGAGGTCATCATCGCGGGCGCGGGACTGGCCGCCCATTTACCCGGCGTCATCGCTTCAAAGACGCTTTTGCCGGTCATCGGCGTACCGCTCAACGCCGCTCTGGAAGGAATGGACGCGCTCTTTTCCATCGTGCAGATGCCCAAATCCATCCCGGTGGCCACGGTGGGCGTCAATAACGCCTACAACGCCGGCATGCTTGCCGTGGAGATCCTGGCGCTGAAATATCCCGAAATCAAAACAAAATTGCTGGACTATCGGAAGGAAATGAAAGAAAAATTTATCAAAGAGAACGAAAGCGTGGATTTGTAAACGAACCTTTGGTTTAAGGAGAGAATATCATGGAACCCGTAAAAAAAGACTTTATCTATGAAGGCAAAGCAAAGCAGGTATACAGTACAACCGACGACAATTATGTCGTCATTCATTACAAAGACGACGCCACGGCGGGAAACGGCGCCAAGAAGGGCACGATCAAAGACAAGGGCGTCATGAACAACACCATTACGGCCGTTCTCTTTGAAATGCTGGAAAAAAACGGCGTCAAGACCCATTTTGTCAAGAAGCTGGACCAACGGGACCAATTGTGCCAGAAAGTGAAAATTTTCCCGCTGGAAGTCATCGTCCGCAATATCATCGCGGGTTCCATGGCCAAGCGCGTCGGCATTGAGGAAGGAACGATCCCGCCCAACATCATCTTTGAAATCTGTTACAAAAATGACGCCCTGGGCGACCCCCTGATCAACGATCATCACGCGGTGGCGCTGGGATTGGCGACCTATGAAGAACTGGACTTCATCTACAAGACCACGGCCCAGATCAACGAGTTGCTGAAGGTGGCCTTTGACAAAAGCGGTATCGTCCTCGTGGATTTCAAGATCGAGTTCGGCAAAAACGCCAAGGGGGAGATTCTCCTGGCCGATGAGATCACGCCGGATACCTGTCGGCTCTGGGATAAGAACACCGGGAAGAAGCTTGACAAAGACAGATTCCGCCGAGATTTGGGCGGTATAGAAGAAGCGTAC
>JAISST010000069.1 GCA_031272945.1 Fusobacteriaceae bacterium | reverse complement strand
AAATTTTTGTCTTTGGATCCGATTGCAACCAATGTATCGCAGATCTTTCCGGAGTCATCTGTAGACCCGTCGTCAATCACAATAATCTCTGCGTCATGTACGTCAGCGGTTAGGAGACTTTCGACGCAGGAACGGATAAAAGGTTCAACGTTATAAATCGCTACAATAATACTAATTTCAATCATTCTGAATATCCGATAAGAACAAATTATCTCCGATCTCTCAGTCCCCTGATATACAGCCAATCTCTGACAAAGCCAAAACTCAGGCAACTTATTGCATGAGAGACGGCACAAACAACATAATCCAGTTTCGAACTGAATCCTATCAATCTGTGCCATTTACGAAATCTCAGCATATTTTTAAAGTATTTCCAACCGCTGCGACGTTTGTACAATCCATTGCCGATCCGCATATATACAAGAACCTTGCTGATATTATATCCACGAACGCCGGATAACAGCAACCTGGTCCACAGATGATAATCTTCGATCAAAGGAAATTCTTTCGAATAACCACCCGCATTTTGAATTATCGAACGTCTGAACATCACGGTGGGATGACTGAATGGATTCCGTCTTCTGGCAAATCTCTCTATCTCCAATTCCGGAGTTTTTCTGATGAGTCCAAGATCGCCTGGCGCGTCCTTAAATTCCTCTGCCCATCCGCCGACTATATCGTACTCGCTCATCAACTTCAACTGCCTGGCTATTCTGTCGGGCGCGCTGATATCGTCGCTGTCCATTCTCGCTATGACGTCATGTTTACAAAATTGTAATCCAAAATTGAGTGCGACGGCAAGACCTCGATTTTGCTTCAGTCTAAATACTTTTAGAGGATATTTTGCGATTACGCTTTCGAGTTCCTTCGTCATCGGTCCGTCGCAAACAAGTACAAAATCATCTGTAGAAACAGATTGACCAAGCATGGATTCAATTGCTTGGGCAAGAAATTTCGGATTTTCTTTTGCGTAGACTGACATTAGGACAGAATACTCACTGTTCATACTTTAAAAAATCCTGTAAATGAGTGATTCCTGATCATTAGACCGTATTTATCCAAATCACAATAATGAATAAAAATTATTCATAATATTCGCTTACATTCCGAGTAAAGAAACAGCCGACACTTATTAACCGCTATAATTTGGAAGCATATTCAGTTTTTCTATCGAGTAATATGATTATGAATTGATGAGCATTTTAGCATGTTATTTTGTGGAAAGGTCCCAAAGTTATTACTTCGGGACTGAAACTCAAGGCTAAAATGAAAACGCCACATTTTGCTTTCTCGCAAAAATGTGGTATCCTTGTAGTATTTCAAATCAAAGGAGATGATTTACATGAAAGAAGCAACAGTGCAACAAACAATGAAAAAATGGTTAACGGAAAGCAGGAACTTCGTCAGGGAATCCAGCTTCCAGGCGTATCGGAATATTGTGGAACAGCACATCAATCCGAGGCTCGGAGAGTACAGGCTGGAGGAGATGAATCAACGGGTTTTGCAGGATTTCACCACAAAGCTTTTGAAAAACGGCAGAGTGGATGGACGCGGCGGGCTTTCGGCGAAGACCGTTCAGAATATTGTGCTGGTCTTGAAAAGCGGCCTGCGGGTCGTACCGGGATTGGAATGGGATTTCCGGCGGCTTTCTTTTTCCAGGTATGCGGGGGAGTCCGCCCGGAAAAAGCCGGCGGTTTTCACGGAAGAGGAACAGCGGAAAATCGCCCTTCTTGTCAAGGAGAATCTCAACTGTCGCACCATGGGGATTTTATTTTGTCTCTCAACGGGAATCCGGATCGGGGAACTCTGCGCCATCAAGTGGGAGGATGTGGATCTGGAGAAAAAGACGGTTTTGATCCGGAAGACCATGCAGCGGGTGGCAAAGGTCAATCGCAACAGCGGAAACAAAACGAAAATCTTGTTGTCCGAGCCCAAGACGAAGAATGCCTGGCGGGAAATTCCGCTTTCCACGGATCTTCTGGAACTTTTGACGAAACTTCCTTACCGGAAATGGGATTATCTGTTGTCGGGTACGAAAAAATATGTGGAGCCCCGGGTTTATCGCGCGTTTTTTACGCGTTTCCTCAAGAAACACGGGATTCGCCACATCAAATTTCACGGGCTGCGGCATACCTTCGCCACAACCTGCGTCGGAAACAAAATTGACTGCAAGGTCGTGAGCGAGCTCTTGGGGCACGCGTCCGTCACGACGACTTTTGACTTTTACGTCCATCCGGACCTCGAAGAAAAGCGCAAATGCGTTGAAAATCTTGTTTTCTTTCAATAACAAAAGACGCCACAAGGCGATCGGACATGCCTTGTGACGTCTCTTGCTGCATACACAGTTACAGCTTACAACGTGTTACAGAGTTTTATGTTTGACCTTGATCTCATTGTCATAGCAGGTTATTCCGACGGCGAGAATTTTTTTGATCCCTTTTGCGGTAAGTTTTTCTTTGTACTCTTTGGAATCCAACTGGGCAAAGGCGAGCTCCAGTACAATATCCATGTCGTTTTTTGATTCGGCAACTTTGAATCCAAATATGTAAGCAGGCTTTTTTTTGTCTTTCGGTTCCAGAATCACATCGACTCTGCCCAGGCTTTGTTCGTCCTCGGAATAGCAGGTGTAGTCATTTCGAAGCGATAAGATCAAGACCAGCATAAAAGCATGATAAAATGATTCCTTACAACCTGCTGCGGCCTTGCTGTGGGACAGGAAAAATTCCTGCAGGTAGTAGGAAAAAGAGCGATACCCCATGATCCGGCCGTTTTCCAGCGCGGTCACAAATCTCTGGAACTCACATTTTTCAATGCCGCCCAATTTGTCCAGAAAGGCGTCCTCGAAAAAGGAAGTGAGTTCTTTGTTGGGTATTTTCAGGAGCCAGGCGCTGTCCCCCGGATTCCCTTCGGCCGTCAGATAGCCGCTGTAGAGCAGAAGCGACCAGATGTCATTTTGACGGATCAGCTTGTCAAAGTTCTTGTGCTTATCAATGGCATAGCGGAAACCGATCCCGCCGAAGAGGGGGACCGCCTTCCTGAAATGTCTGTAATCGGAAAGGTCCAGCATGGTATTGACGATAAAATTGTCCGCGGCGCTGATCCAGTAGGGTTCCAGGCATTCGGCCTTCAGATAATTCAAAACCATCCAGGGGTTGTAGACGGTCTCGTCCCCAAAGTGATAACCGTCGTACCATTCCCGGACATCGTCGGCAAATTCCAAAAGTTCATAATATTTGAGCGCTTGATGGACTTCCTCTTCCGTAAAGCCAAAATTTCCCTCAAAGCCCCGGTGCAGGATCGAATTGGCCTGGAGATTCGGCATCCCGGAAAAAATATCCTCCCTTGAGACCCGCATGGCCCCCGCCAAGACGCCGAAATGCAGATATTCGTTGTTTTTGATGGCCGAGCAGTACAGATTCCGGAAGAACTCCCCGGCTTCCTCAAAGTATCCGTTTTCAAAGGCCGTGATGATCGGCGCGTCGTATTCGTCGATCAGGATCACGACTTTTTGGTTGTAGTATTCGTAGAGGAACTGGGAGAGATATTTGAGGGCGTTGTCGAGAAAAATGGACTCGCTGCTTTCAAACAAACTGTCATAGATCTTCTTGCTTCCCGGTGACAATCGTTCATAGACATAGGACATTTTGTTCAAAAGGTCAAATACGATCCTGTAGATATTCCGCACGGCTTTTTCCGGCGTCAGGGCCTTGGAGTCCCGGAAAGTCACCGTGAGCGTCGGGTATTTACCCAACTCCGAGAAATAAGGGGAATTTTCGATGTACAGCCCCTGAAAGAGGCCCTTGCTGCGCGGCGCTTTTCGGATGTCGAAAAACCAGGAGAGCATGGAGAGATTGAGGGTTTTTCCGAACCAGCGGGGACGGGTGAAAACTGTTACTTTTTGCTTGTTTTCGAGCAGGTCCTCAATAAGCTTTGTCTTGTCGACATAATAGTATTCCTCGTTGATCATGTCGCCGAAATCCGTGATACCGATGGGGATGCTTTTCTTCTTTTCTTTTTCTTT
>JAISST010000143.1 GCA_031272945.1 Fusobacteriaceae bacterium | reverse complement strand
CTTTTCTCTCGATGAATCCCGCAGGGGCGTCATTGACGGACTCAAAGAAAAGGGCTATGACGAAAGCAAAGTAAACATTCTTTACAAAAATGCCCAGGGGGACTTTCCGACATCCCAGTTGATCGCCCAGGAATTTAACGAAACGGCGGACATCATCGTAGCGGTGGCGACGCCGGCGGCCCAGGCGGCCGTCAATGTGGTAAAGACCAAACCCGTTTTCTTTACGGTGGTGGCCTACCCCGAAAGCGCGGGAGTCCTGCAGAAAAACGTGACCGGGGCCTGTAACCGGATTCCCACGGCAAAACATGTGGAACTGATCAAGGAACTGCTGCCGAAAGCAAAGAAAATCGGGATCATCTACAACAACAGCGAGAAAAATTCCGCGGAGACCATGTCGGAATTCTCCAAGAAAGCCAAGGAAGCCGGGTATGAGCTTGTGGTCCGGACCGTGACGACGACCAACGACATCGCCAGCGCCATGGATTCCATCGTAGGGGAGATTGACCTGCTGTACAGCACCAACGACAACATGATCGCCACGGCCTACCCCATCGTGATCGACAAATGCAACGCGAAAAACATTCCCATCATCTCCGCCGTCAAGGTCTTCGTGGACCAGGGGGCCCTGGCCACAGAGTATATCGACGAATACGACGTGGGCATCGAAACGGGGCATATGATCGCCCGCTATCTTGAAGGGGAAAAGATCGAAAATATGCCTTACATTCCCGTGGAAAAGTCGACGCGCTACGTCAATCCCGATATTGCCAAGAAGTTTGGACTTTAAAAATTAAGAATAAAAAGAATGAGGAGGAATGAACAAATGAAAATGAGAAAAGTTATGCTGTTGATGGCAATATTGGGGATCTGTTTCGGAACCGGCCTGTTTGCCAAAGCCGAAGAGAAAAAAATCGTGGTGGGGATTATCCAGATCGTGGAACATCCGGCCTTGGACGAGGGGCGGCAGGGCGTAATCGACGCGCTGAAATCCAAAGGTTATGACGAGAGCAAGGTGACGTTCCTCTATAAAAACGCCCAGGGAGAATTCCCCACGGCCACATTGATCGCCCAGGAATTCAACGAAAAAGCCGATATCATTGTTCCCATCGCGACCCCTTCGGCCCAGGCCGCCGTCAACGTCA
Source organism: Fusobacteriaceae bacterium (assembly GCA_031272945.1). Lineage (GTDB taxonomy): Bacteria > Fusobacteriota > Fusobacteriia > Fusobacteriales > Fusobacteriaceae > JAISST01. The sequence goes on along the minus strand of JAISST010000143.1, from coordinate 6,941 downwards.
TCAAGACGAAACCCATTTTCTTTTCCGTGGTGGCCTATCCCGAAACGGCGGGAGTCCTTCAGAAAAACACGACCGGCGCCAGCGACCGGATTCCCGTGGCCAACAACGTGAAATTGATCCAGGATCTGTTGCCGAAAGCCAAACGGATCGGGATCGTCTATCATTCGGGAGAATCCAATTCCGCCGAAACCATGGAACGCTTCGCGAAAATCGCCCGGGAAGCGGGCTATGAAGTGAAAGCCCGGGGCATAACGACCACCAACGACATCGCCAGCGCCCTCGATTCCCTTGTGGGAGAGATCGACGTCCTCTACAGCACCGACGATAACATGATCGCCACGGCCTATCCCATCGTGGTCGACAAGTGCAACGCCAAAAATGTCCCGATTATTTCCGCGGTCAAGGTGTTCCTGGATCAGGGGGCCCTCGCTACCGACTGTATCGCCGAATACGACGTGGGCTTTGAGACGGGACTCATGATCGCCCGCTACCTCGAAGGGGAAAAAATCGAGAACATCCCCTATGTGGCCGTGACAAAATCCACAAGATTTATCAATCCGGAAGTCGCCAAACGGTACGGAGTTAAGAATTGAGAATGCGTAGGGGCGCGCATTGCGCGTCCGCGGAAAATTATGAAAAAAGAGGTTTGATATGGCCGGAATACATCCTTATATTACAAATTACGAACCGAAATCCTACGCGGACCCGATGCCGGTGGATTGTCTGCTGGACTGCTCCCTCGGCGTGAACCAGAGTCCTTTTCCCGAAGCGATCCTCAAAATGCTGGAGACGACTCCCCAGTCTTTGATCAAGCAATACCCTCATCACGAAGGGGTCATCGGGGCCATCGTGGATATCTATGCCTCCATTGCCGCCATATCCGCTGAAAATATCTGCATCGGCAACGGATCTTACGATCTTTTGCAGGGGATCAATCTGCTGTATCTCGCGCCGGGAAAGACCGTATTCAGCTGTGTGCCGCACTTTTCGGCCTATACGGACCACATCCGCTGCCTCGGGGCAAGGTATATCTACACGTCACTCATGCCGGAGGAGAACTACCGGATGGATACGATCCGTTTTATCACGGAAATGCGAAGGAGCGGGGCGGATCTCGTTTTTCTGGAAAACCCCAACAATCCCACGGGGCAGACTTTGGCCGACGGGGAAACGGCCGAGATCATAAAAGAAGCGGAGCGGATGGGGGCGGCCGTCATTGTGGACGAGGCCTACGGCGATTACATGGACCTTTCCCGCTCGGCCGTCCGCCATGTGGGGCGGCACAAAAACCTTTTCGTGACCCGCTCTCTCTCCAAGGGCTACGGGATGGCGGGAATCCGCTTCGGCTATTCCGCGGCGGACCCTTACGCGACGACGCAGCTGAAGAAAATCATCACGCCCTTCAATTGCAACGCCCACGCGAGAAGGCTCGCCGAGGAAATCTTCCGGATCGGGGATTACCGGCAGGCCCTCATTGAGAGGACTCGGGAAAAAAAGAAGATCCTTTTGGATTTTTTAGCGGAAAATCCTGTGATCCGTTCTGCCCATACCGATGAGAATACGCCGGTTATGCTGCTCTATACGGAAAACAGAGCAATCAATCTCCACGGGGCTCTCCGGGAGGCGGGGATCGCCTCCGTCAGCGGCGGAAGCTTTGACGGCCTCGGGCAAAACGCCGTGCGGATCATGATTCCCGAAGATACGACGCTTTTGATCAAGCTGTTGAGGGAAGTCGTGAAAAAGCTCCCAAGTCAAAATCCTAACAGAAAAAAATGAAGACAAAGGGAGGAAGCCGAACAGGCTTTCCTCGCAGGGAACTGCAAAATCAGAGAGAAATGGCCTTTTCGAAAACCGGCAAAACGAACAAAGACCGCTTTTCAATTGTACTCTTTCAAAATCGCGTCAAATTGTGGTATGATACGCTTACCAAAAAAAAATTACATTTGAAGGAGGACATCATCACCATGAAAAAAATATTGACGCTTCTGTCCGTTTTATTGCTGAGCTGCCTGACCCTGTGGGGAAAGGCGCCGAAAGACATCAAAATCGGAGCGACCCAGATTATCGAACACCCTTCGCTGGACCTCTCAAGACAAGGCTTTGAAAAGGCCCTGGCCGACAACGGATACGGAGACGCAAAGATCGAGTTTCAAAACGCCCAGGGCGACGTGAATACGGCCCAGTTGATCGCCAAGGGCTATGTGGACGCCAAAAAGGATTTGATTTTCACCATATCCACGCCGAGTTCCCAGGCCGCCTACAACGCCACCAAGGACATCCCCATCGTGCTGACGGCCGTGACGGACCCCATCGCCTCGGGACTGACCGGCAAGAATATCACGGGGACCCCGGATCCTCTGCCCATCGCGGACCAGATCGCCCTGATCAAAGCGGTATTCCCGGGATTGAAGAAAATTGGACTCATTTATAATACGGGCGAAGCCAATTCCGTCATCTCCATCGGGGAAATCAAGGAAGAAGCGAAAAAAGCGGGCATCGGCTATGAAGAAGCGGGCGTTACCTCTGTCAATGACATTGCGCCGGCCCTGGACGCCCTTCTGTCCAAAGTGGACATGATCTTTATGACGACGGATAACACGGTTGTCGCATCCTTTGCCCTGGTGCTGGAAAAAGCCAACAAGGCGGGAAAGCCGGTGTTCGGTTCCACGGAAGACTCCGTGCCCAAAGGGGCCCTGATGACGGCCACCATTGATTTCTACAAGATCGGCTATCGGGCGGGGGAAATGGCCGTGGAAATCCTCAAAGGAAAATCTCCCGCGGACATTCCCTATGAAAAACCCAAGGAAAGCTTGACGCTCATCAACCGTAAGCAGGCGGAAAAATACAAAGTCGATCTGTCCATTGAGGCGTTGAAGAATGCGCAAGTTGTGGAGTGAGGATGCAAGGATAAAAATTCTTGAAAGATTCAGGAAAATGTGGTAAAATGAAAATACAGCAAGCCGGTACCCAATTCGTACCGGCTTTTTATTAAAAGTCAGGAGGACCCCGATGAAAAAAATCCTGTTATTCGCGATTCTGGCCGTTACGATCCTATTCGGCGCGGAAATCAAGAAAGAAGATTTGCAAAAGTTGTCGCCTCTGACCAAAATCGGAGACGCGGCGCCCTTTACGGGGACGATCAAAGAGAAATATCCTTCGGACAAGATCAAATATGAGATTATGGTCCAGGGCGGCAGAATCGAAACGTTCCGCTTTTATTCCGAAGACGGAAACATGAAGGTGAACGGCTATCGTTTCGGCCGGAATTTTACCGGCAGTATGGCGGGATATACGGATATGGGCATGCTGGTCGCCGAAGCAAGATACACCCTGTACGCGGTGGACTGGGAAAAAGTGCAGCCGTTTTTCCTGCGCCTGCTGGGAATCCGATTGCCGGGCGATGAGACGGAAGCCCATGTGACCTGGGACGGGAGAATGAAATACACCATGAGCGGTTTCGATCAGGTGGATCAGACCAGAGTCAACAACGAAGCGGAGTTGAACGTGGAACTGAAAGACGGGATTCTCACCGCCGACGGAAAAAGTACGAAGAATCTCATGGGGCAGCTCTTTTATTCCGACTATGAATCCAGAATCGAAGGAATCGGGAAAATAGACTTTTCAAAATTTTTCAACTTTATTACTTTCTGGATGAAAAAAGACGCCCTCGCCGGACAGCCAAGCGAAATGATCGCGTTGTTCAAGGATCTGCTCAAAGAATTCTTCAAGCTGGACGGTTCGTCCTATTCCCAAACCGTGTACGACAAAGACAAAAACATCATTACGACGTCAAAATCCACCGGTACGTTAAAAAAAGGCAGCGGTTCCATGGAAATTATGAAGCCCTACAAACTGCGCGCGACTTATTCCATGGAAACGACGGAAGAAATTGATCTGAACGTTTTGGATCAATTCACAGGTCCCGCTGAGCCGTATTCTTTTATCCAGAGCATCTTGAAGGAATTTGCCAAAATCAATGCGGATATAAATTTGGAATGCGAATTTCAGGGAAAAAACCTTGACGCCGCCATTACGCACCGGAAGGGGAAAATCGAAGGCGGCCTCCGGGAACTGCTCGCAGACGGAAAGCCCGGCGCGGAGCTGACTTTTGTGATCCCCGATATCAAGACGCTGGATTTTAAGTCCGCTGACCAAGCCGACCCCTCTTTCGTAATGAAAGTGCTGCGGATCGGAGGAAAATACAAAGCGTTCGACGAGTCAGGGAAAGTTACGGAAGAAATCCCCTGGAACGCCGACAGTTTCAAGTCGGTCGCGCTGAAAGCGATGCAGCGGCTGCAAAACAGGAGGACGGGAAAATAAACCGACGCGGAAGAACACCACAAAAAAAAGCGTATTTTAAAAAAAAGAATTGACAAAGGGAAAAATTTATAGTATCATATATTAAATATTTCAGACATTTCAAGGAGAGATACAAATGGCACATACATTTGCTTATTGGTGGAGCTATTATTACTACTATTACTATAGTAGCGATTTTAGTTTGAATAATAAGCAGATGTGACAGGTTGTATTCCGACCCCTTTAAGCCTATACCGTGAAAGATGAGGCCTGTTCCATACAGGCCTTTTGATTATGTTTCCCATAACCCCTGCTTATTATTCATAAGCAGGGGTTTTTATCTCCCCCTCCCGTCCCAGTGCGCATAAGATGAGTGAGGTGTGCAGACATACCACATTATGAAAAAAACGGAGGATATTCAAAATGAAAAAAATGAAAAGGACATTGGCAGTGATGACGGCGTTGGTCTGGTGCGGAATGACATTTGCGGCGAAAGCGCCGAAAGACATCCGGATAGGGGCGACTCAAATAGTGGAACATCCGGCTCTCGATTCCTCCAGAAAAGGATTTGAGACCGCGTTGAAAGACAAAGGCTTCGGCGAAGCGCAGATAGAATTCAGGAACGCCCAAGGGGATTTTTCCACGGCGCAGCTGATTGCCAAAAGCTTTGTGGAAGATAAGAAAGACCTGATCTTTACGATCTCGACCCCGAGCTCCCAGGCGGCCCTGAACGCCACCAAGGACATCCCCATCGTGATCACGGCGGTAACGGACCCCGTCAAATCGGGGCTTGTCAGCAAAAATCTCACGGGTACAAGCGATCCCCTGCCCATCGCGGACCAGGTGGATCTCATCAAAAAAGCGCTTCCGGCAGTCAAGACCGTAGGGCTCATCTATAACACGGGCGAAGCGAATTCGGCGGCTTCCATAGCGCAAATCAAAGAAGAACTCGCGAAAACGGGCTTGAAATTTGAAGAAACGGGCGTGACTTCCGTCAATGACATCGTACCGGCGCTCTCGGCCCTTCTGGGCAAAGTGGATATCCTGTATCTGACGACGGACAATCTCATCTCCTCGGCGGCCCCCTTGGTGGTGGAAACGGCCTCGAAAGCGGGCAAACCGGTAATCGCCGCAGAAGAAAGCCATATGCAGTTTGGTACACTGATGACAAAGACCATTGATTTCTATCAGATCGGTTACCGGGCCGGAGAAATGGCGGCGGAAATATTTCAAGGGAAGCCGGTCGGCGACATTCCCATTGAGCCTCCCAAGGAAAATCGGGTGATGGTCAACCGCAAACTGGCTGAAAAATTCAAAGTGGATCTGAACCTGGATATTTTTAAAGGGGCGGAAATACTGGAATAAAGAACAAATCAAAGTGAAACAAATTTCCGATGAAAAATACCTGAGCAGTCGAACAACATTTTGGAATTGATTCTATAGAAAGCGCAAGAAACCGAAGCGCGGAAAAAACAATGGGAACAAAAAAGCAAATGAATTGTTATCTGGAACACCGATCCGATTTGTGATATGATAAGAGTGTTCATCTTACAAGACGGAAATACAGGAAAAGGAAGAAACAGGTGAAAAAATGTTTTTAGGAACACTGGAACAGAGCTTTATCTTTGCGATCATGGTATTGGGGGTCTACATATCCTACAAAATACTGGATTTTCCGGATATGACCACAGACGGCAGTTTCCCCATGGGAGGCGCCATAGCGGCGGCGCTTTTGATGAAAGGCTTCAACCCCTTGGCGGCGCTCTTGGTCGCCATGGCGGGAGGCGCGGTCACGGGCTTTCTCACGGGAATCATCCATGTGAAGCTCCGGGTCACAAACCTGCTGGCGGGGATTATCATGATGACAGCCCTTTACAGCGTGAATCTGCGGATCATGGGAAAATCCAACATCCCGCTTTTCGGGGTCAAACATCTCTTCAACTTCCACACGGTGGAAAACCCCGGGATGATCGGAAGACTTCTGGCCGACTACCGCTATACAAGCCTGCTGGTCGTGATTATACTGCTGCTCATCGTAAAGATTGCGCTGGACTACTTGCTGAAAACAAAATTCGGCTTTGCCCTCAAAGCCCTCGGCGATAACGAAAGTCTCGTGATTTCTCTGGGGCTCGACGAAAAGAAGCTGAAAGTTATGGGGCTTATGATCTCCAACGCCTTGATCGCCCTGTCGGGCGGGATCCTCGCCCAATACCAGGGCTTCGCGGATGTGGGGATGGGATCCGGAACCATCGTAACAGGGCTCGCTTCCATCATAATCGGAGACGCCCTCTTCGGGAAAAGACGGATTGTGGCCATTACCACTGTGGCCGTCATAGGGACGCTGATCTACCGGGCCATCATCGCCACGGCGCTCAAGATCGGTATGAACCCCAGCGATTTAAAACTGGTGACTTCGGCTCTGGTCGTCGGGATTATCTTCCTGAAAGACCGCAAAGAAGCGATAGAAAAAGGAATTCAAAATCATAAAAACCAGCGCGTGGCGCAAAACTCATCGGAAAAAACCATAGATATCCAAAGGGGGACGGAAAAATGTTAATGATCAGCGGCGTAGACAAGAGATTTCATACGGAACTGGGAACGGTCAAAGAAGTATTCAGCGAATTCAGTCTGGAGATCCGGAA
>JAISST010000156.1 GCA_031272945.1 Fusobacteriaceae bacterium | reverse complement strand
CGGTATGCCTCAGGCGGTGCAAGCATATATTGACACAAAGGACTTTGATAAGACGGACCGGACAAAGCGGGATATTCTGAATTTATACCGGGCGGATATCGTAAAACACGCGACGGGTTATGAAATGAAAGTCGAGCGCATTTTTGACGAGATTCCCGCGCAACTTCAAAAACATGAAAAGAAATTCAAGCTTTCTTCTCTGAAAAAACAGGCGCGATTCCGCGAATACGAAGACGCCCTGTTCTGGCTGAATGACGCCATGATCGCCAATATTTGCTACAATTCCACCGAACCCAACATCGGACTGAAGCTGAACACGGACCGCGTCACCTTGAAATGTTACATGGCGGATACCGGCTTATTGGTCAGCCACGCCTTTGATGAAAATGAGATCGTCAGCGCCGCAATCTACAAAAAACTGCTGTTTGACAAGCTTGAAATCAACAAGGGAATGCTGGTCGAAAATCTGGTCGCCCAAATGCTGACGGCTGCACGGCACAAGCTGTATTTTTATTCCCGTTCTTCGCGAAATGACAGCAGTTCCCGAATGGAGATCGACTTTCTGATTGCCAGAAGTAAAATCGGCAGTCGGCACAACATTTCCCCGATCGAGGTCAAATCCGGAAAAAACTACACGCTGAATTCCCTCGAAAAATTCAGGGCCAAATATTCCAGCCAATTGCACATCCCCTATGTGCTGCATGCAAATGATCTGAAAGTACAGGACGGTATCGTCTTTTTGCCGCTTTATATGACCCCCTTGCTCTAAGCGCGCCCGGTCCCCCTTATTCCGCCTGATTCTTTTCTGACGCCGCTTGTTCCGCCGCCTTCTTTCTCTTTTTTTCTTTCGCCTTCTGCCGGCCCGTCACGAGAAGAGCCACAAGTCCGCCGATAATACCGCAGACAACCGGCCGCGTCGGCAGGCTTCCTTTCGGGCGAGCCCCGAATTCATAGCCTTTGGCAAAGGCAAAGGAATCGAAAACGGATTTTTTGAAGGCGGCGACATCGGGATCGCCGCCGCTTTTCTCCGGAAAATAGACCGTCACGAGCGTTCCGTTCCCGCAGGCGGCCAGTATTGTTCCGCTGACTTGCGCTTTGTTTGTGAATCCATAGGAAGCGGGAAACAGGACCATCTTCCTTTTGTCATCCACGAGCGGTTTCCCGACGCTGGTGTTTTCCAGAATAGAAAAATCTTTTTTCAATTCTTCCGTGAGTTTCGCCGTATTCCCGTAGCCTTTCAGGAAATCTTTCCAGACGACCCTTCCTTTGGTAACACTCACAGTAACCGCGGACTCCGGCGATTTTTCGGCGGACTTCCAGAATCCCGCCGCGATTCCCCTTTCTTTTTTCCCTGTCAGATTCTGTATATTCGCGTTGATCTGCCGGATCGTCGCCTGCGGGATTTCCTCCCAGCCGGACGGAATCCGGAAGGTGCATTTCGCTTCGTTGTTAAAATAGACAGGAATTCGGAGGGGATCTTTTTCAGTCTTCCCCGGCATACAAAGAGACAGCAGGACCGTCACTACAAAAATTACTCTTTTCATGGATTCTCCCTTACCAATTTTATAAATATTATCAATTGACCGGGCGCAATCCAATAGTATCACATAAATATATATTTGTCAAATTTTGTATGTAATAAAAACGCGCCATAGGAAGTATGACGCGTTTTGAGTCGTGCAGAATATTCTCTTTACTTCAAAACATAGTACAACGCCACAATCCCGATCATCGAAGCGAGCCCGATCACCAACGTCATCAGGGTCTGGGTCTTGTAGCCGTCTTTTGTCTCAATGCCGCCGAATTCCGTTACAACCCAGAAATAGCTGTCATTGGCGTGGGAAACTGTCATAGCCCCCGCGGCGATTGCCATTACAGTTACGGCGGTCAGCGCCGGCGTCGTGATCCCCAGTACCGCAAGGAGCGGTTGCAAAATCCCGGCCGTTGTGGTCAGCGCCACGGTGGACGAGCCTTGGGCCGTTTTCAAGATCGCCGACAGGATAAAGGGGAAGAAAATTCCGATGGTGCTGAAACTTACGGCGTTCGTCTTGATAAATTCCACGAGGCTGGAGCTGGATACCACCCGTCCAAGTACGCCGCCTGCGGCGGTAACAAAGAGGATGGGGCCCACTACGCGCAGCGTGTCGTCCGTCAATTTGAAAAACGTGTTTCCCTTATTCTGGGAAAAGAGCAGGGAAATGCCGAAGATGGTCCCGACGGCGAGCGCGATTACCGGAGCGCCGAGGAATTTCAGAATGTCGGAAAAAGTCCCCGTCATTTTGGCCATGGAGGCAATGGAAGCCAGCGCCATGAGTACAATGGGAACAAGGATCGGAGCCAGAGCCGCAAAGCCGCCAGGCAGCGTTCCGAAATCCTTTACGAGTTCCTCATAGGATTTTACGGTCTCCCCCTCAGCCGCTTTCACTTCTGCGGGAATCTTTTTGCCGATGTATTTGGAGAAAAGATAGCCCGCGATCAGGGGAAGGATGGAAATGAGACAACCGATCCCGATCACAAGCAACAGATAGTCTCCCGCGCCAAGCGTGTTCGCGGCGGCGATGGGACCCGGCGTAGGCGGGATAAATACGTGGGAAGTGTATAATCCTGCCGAAAGCGCAACAGCCATGGCGGCGTTGGACGTCTTTGTCCGCTGGGCCAGAGCCTTTCGGATCGGATTCAGAATAACGAAACCGGAATCACAGAATACGGGGATCGAAACAATCCAGCCCATCAGCAGAACTGCCAATTCCGGCTTTTTCTTTCCCACAAGATTCACGACCATATCCGAGAGTTTCAGGGCGCCTCCGGTTTTTTCGAGGATGTTCCCTATGAGAGCGCCGAGGATGATCACGATCCCGATACTTGTAAATGTCCCTGAAAATCCCGCGCCGATGATGCCGGGAATGTCTGTCAGCTTGAGGCCCGCCACAAGAGCAAACAGAACCGATACGCCCATAATCGAAAGAAACGCGTGGATTTTCCATTTGGAAATAGCAACAACCATGATAATAATCGCGATGACAAACGCGATGACCAGTGCGATACCTTGCATAACTCCTCCTTTGTCGCAAAAAAGTTGCAAAAATTCGAATGAATCTTACCGAAGAAGTACAATGATCACGTAATTGGTACATGCTATCCTATTTTACCACAAAAAAGTCAAAAATGTAATACGGCGGCGGGAAATATTTTGTTGGAATTCCTATAGGCAAAGCGCCTGGATTGTGGTATAATTTCACAAAAGTCAAAATTGTGTAATTTTTCGCAATTCAAACAAAGGAGGCTTCTGTATGCGCTATATTCTCTTTCAAAATGCGACTCTGCTCGATTGCCGCAGCGCCGAACCCCGTTATCCCGCCTGGCTCCTCGTCGAGGACAATGTGATCCGGGAAATCTCGGAAAGTCCTTTGAAGGCCCCCCAAGGCGCAATCACCGTCGATTGCAAAGGAAAAACCCTCATGCCGGGCTTGATTGACGCCCATATGCACGCCAATCTTTTTTCCGCCGATCTGCCCGGACAGACCCGGCAAAATCTGCCGTCTATGATCGTCATCAAATGCCTTGAAATATTGGAAGATACGCTGCTTCAGGGTTTCACTTCCGTGTTGGACGCCGGAGGCATTGACGCCGGATTTCGTGACGCGCAGGCCCGAGGGCTGATCCGGGCGCCCCGTTTGCAGGTTTGCGGCCATTCTCTGACCCAATCGGGAGGACACGCGGATCCGAGGCTTCCAACGGAAATTACGCCCCCCGCGGAACATTACTTCGCCGGGGGAATCGTGGCCGACGGCGTCGACGCGGTGCGAAAAGCGGCTCGGGAAGAGCTTCGAAAGGGCGTGGATTACATCAAGATCATGGCGGCCGGCGGTTGCGCCAGCCCGGCTGACGAGCCCGACACCGTTCAGTACAGCATTGAGGAAATGAGCGCCGCCGTGGAGGCGGCCGACGCCGTGGGAAAAATCGTCCTCGCCCACTGCTATTCTCCGAGATCTCTGCGGCGTTGCGCCGAAGCGGGGGTCAAACGCGTCGAACACGGGAATTTTATGGACAGGGAGACGGCGCTGATTTTGAAGGAGAAGGGTATTCTCTATTGTCCGACCATCGCCACTTATGACATCATGGCAAGACGCGGGGAAGAGTTCGGCATCCCCTCGTATTTCTTACGGAAAATGAAAATCGCAAATGAACGGGCTCTGGAAGCCCTTGCCGTCGCGCAGGAAGCGGGCCTTGTGATCGGGTCGGGCTCCGACATGGTCGGCCCGGGGCAACCTTTCAAGGCCAATGAGCTTGAACTCCAGAGTCGGGTCATGGGTCCCGCGGGGGCGCTTTTGGCCGCAACAAAGACCAACGCCGAAATTTTAGGCGTCATCGGCAGGGTCGGAACGCTCGAACCCGGAAAACTGGCGGATCTGCTCGTGATTGACGGCAATCCTCTCGAAAACATGGCGATTTTCCAAGACAGGAACAAGATTCAAATAATTATGCAAGACGGGAAGTTTATAAAGAAAATAGATTGAGGCTGATTTTTCGCCCGGTCTATCGGAACGTTCACCTTGCAAAAACGGGGGAAATCATGAATTTACTTTTAAAAAACGGGGCAATTGTTACGGGAGACAAGGAATTCTCCGGGGACATCTTGATAAAAAATGGAGGAATACAGAAGATCGGCGGGACGATATCCGACAGGACGGCGGAAGTTTGCGATTTGGGCGGAAGGATCGTGATCCCGGCCTTTATCGACATTCATATCCATGGCGCCGACGGGGCCGACACTATGGACAATTCCCTGGAATCCCTCAAAAAGATATCGGCCTTTGCCGCCCGGCATGGCGTCGCCAATTTTCTGCCCACAACGTTGACAGGCCCCCAGGATGTCCTGATGGAAGTCCTGGAAAAAATCGCGGACCTGCAGGATACGGATTTGCCGGGAGCGAATATTTTCGGCGTTCATATGGAGGGACCCTATTTTGACATGGAGTATAAAGGCGCACAAAACGCCAAATACATCAAGGTTTCCACCGTCAATGAGATCAAAAAATTTCTGCGGGTCAAAAAAAATCTTGTGAAACTTTTTTCTCTCTCGCCCAACAACGAAGAGGCGCTGGAATCAATCCGCTTTCTGAGGGAAAAAGGCGTCGTGGTTTCCGTCGGTCACAGCGCTTGCGTCTATGAGAAAGTCAAAAAAGGAATTGAAGCGGGAATTCGCCACGCGACCCACACCTTCAACGGCATGCGGGGCTTCAATCACAGAGAACCGGGCGTAGTCGGAGCTATTCTTGAAGATCCCGCCGTCAAGGCCGAGATCATATTCGATAAAATCCATGTCCATCCCGCCATGGTCCATCTTCTGATCAAAATCAAAGGCGTGGAAAATGTGATCTGTATCACGGATTCCATGAGCGCGGCGGGGCTTTCCGACGGCGACTACAAATTGGGGGAGCTGGATGTCTATGTAAAAGACGGCGTCGTACGGCTCGCTACCTATGATTCGCTGGCAGGAAGCATTCTCACCATGGACTCCGCCTTCCGGAATCTCCTGGAATTAGGCTGGTCCATGGCCGACGCGATTCGAATGACCTCCACAAACGCGGCGGAAGAATTCGGCTTGAACTCCGGAGAGATCGCTCCGGGGAAAGACGCGGACCTCACGGTCCTGGACAATCACAATGAAGTTGTCATGACCGTTGTGAAAGGGCGCATAAAATACAAAGGGATATAAAAAGGGGAATCGGCAAAACCGTTTATTTGTACTGTAAAGCGGAACATACAAAATCGAAGGAGGCAGTATGAAATTAGTGACTTTTTTCATGGACGAAGAGGAAAAATTGGGGGTTCTGAACAAAGACGAAACGAAGGTTATCGAGATTGACGGTCTTGTGGAAGGCGAATATCTGGACATGATTGATCTGATTGAGTACGGATCGGACGAAGATTTCAAAGCGATCAAAAAGGCTTCCCGGACAAAGGGAACGGCACAGAATTCCTATGATCTGGACGATGTCATCCTGCTTGCCCCGATTCCCTGGCCCGAGCACGATATTATCTGCCTGGGCGTAAATTATGCGGATCATCTGGAAGAAGCCAAAAAGGACATGAAGGGAAAATTCGCGACCCCGACTCACGCGGTCTATTTTTCCAAGAGGGCATCGTCCATCATCGGACCCGGAGAGAAAATCCAGGGACGCTTTGACATTGATCCCGAACTCGACTATGAGGTGGAATTGGCTGTCATCATCGGAAAAATGGGAAGCGACATTCCCCCGGAGCAGGCGGAAGCATACATTTTCGGGTATTCGGTTTTCAACGACATTTCGTCCAGACAAGTCCAGAAAGCCCACCAACAATGGTTCCGGGGCAAGAGTTTCGACACCTACGCCGCCATGGGTCCCTGTATTCTCACGAAAGACGAGCTCCCCTTCCCTGTCCATGTGGACGTAAAATCCTATGTAAACGGGGAATTGCGACAATCCTCCAATACAAAGATGCTGATCCACGATATCCCGCATATCATTGCGGAACTCTCGACCGGGATCACGCTGGAACCCGGGGACATCATTGTGACGGGAACGCCTGCGGGCGTTGGCATGGGCTTTTCACCGCCGCGCTATTTGAAGGCGGGGGATACGGTAACGGTGGAAATCCCCGAGATCGGCAAATTGATCAATGAGGTAAAATGACATCTCCCGGAACAGGGGGAGACGTTATTCAATCTATATTTCAAGAATGAAAAAGGAGTGGATGACCCTGTGAAAAAAGCAAAGTTCATTTGTCCGGTAGTGACGGCCTTTGAGAAAGACGGCGCGCTGGATGTGGAAGCAAACAAAAAATTGTGGGATATTCTAATTGAAAGCGGAATCGACGGAATTCTGATTATGGGAAGCATCGGAGAATTTGCCGCCATGAGCGACGCCATGAAAAAAGAACTGGTCAAACTGGCCGTAGCGCATATTAACAAACGCGTCAAAGTCTATATCGGCACGGCCTCCATGATCGTCAGCGACACGGTCGAGTTTTCCAATTACGCCCTTGCGGCGGGCGCCGATGCCGTCATGGTAATCAGCCCTTATTATTTCGCGATTTCCGACGCGGCCGTTGAATATTATTTCGACCAGATCGCCCAAGGGGTAAAAGGCGAAGTGTATCTCTACAATTTCCCTGCCAGGACGGGCTACGATCTCTCCCCCGAAGTCACGCTGAAACTTTTGCGCAAGCATAAGAACATCAAGGGCTATAAGGACAGCGTCTCGGAAATGGGCCATACAAGAAAACTGGCAACCACCGTGCTCCCCGAATTTCCGGATTTTGAGATCTATTCGGGTTTTGACGAAAATTTCGTCCACAATCTTCTGTCGGGAGGTTCCGGCTGTATCGGCGGGTTTGCCAACGTGGCGCCGGCTCTTTGCGCCCGATGGACCGCGGCGATCAACGGCGGCGACTGGAAAGCAGTAGAGGAAATTCAAAAACAGGTAAACGTATTGATGGATATCTATTTTGTCGGCAATCCATTCATTCCCATTATCAAAAAGGCCATGATCCTTTTGGGTCTCCCGATTCAGGATTATTCGTTAAATCCCTTCCTGCCGGCTACGGCGGAGGAAACGGAAAAGACAAAGGCCATCCTGAAGCGTGCGGGCCTTTTATAAACGGGCGCAATCCATGCTTGAAGACCTGTACCGGCGCCTCCTGAAAAAATATATGCCCGATGAATCCTATATTTCCGCATGCTGGGAAGAACTCCGGCGACTCTATGCCGCTGAAACGAGATATTACCACAATTTTTCACATCTTCGGGCCATGTGGGAGGAAGCCCGCCCGCTGCTTCCCGAAATCGGTGATCCCGATGCCCTGCTCCTGGCCATTTTCTACCATGACGCCGTTTATGATGTGACCCGGCGGGACAATGAGGAGAAAAGCGCGGAACTTTTCGAACGTCATATGAAAATGACGGCGTTTCCCCCGATTGATTTTGTGAAAGAACTGATTCTGCAGACGAAAACCCACGCGGAAAGTCCGTCTTTTGATGTCAATACCTTTACGGATCTCGACCTTTCCATCCTGGGAAGTTCCCCGGAGAAATACCGGGCCTACGCCGAGGGCATCCGAAAAGAATACGGACGCATGGATCCCGGGATCAACAGGAGCGGCAGGAGGAAAATTCTGGAATATTTCCTTACGCTCCCGGCCATCTACAAAACGCCGTATTTTTACAAAAAATATGAAAAGCCGGCCCGTGAAAATCTCAGCCGGGAACTCCGGGAATTGGCGTGAAATACGCAATCCGATACCCGATGTTTCCTCCCGGGCTATTGACAAAGGAATGATTTCAGGGTATAATCAGTAGCAATCAATGCAAAATTGTGTTTTTTGTGTATGTATGACATCATTTCAGCGCAGCAACACCGCATTGAAAAATAAGAGGAGGTAATTATGAAAACCTATCAGCAATTCATTAACGGCGCTTTTGTGGATTCCCATTCCAAAGACTGGATTGAGGTAGAAAACCCCTATACAGGCGAGATTATCGCCAAAGTCCCGCAGGGCGATTCCGAAGACGGACAGGCCGCTCTGGAAGCGGCAAAGAAATCCCAGACCGCCTGGGCGAAAAAGACCCCCACGGAACGGGCCGGATATCTGAAGCAACTGGCCGCCTTGATCCGGGCAAACCGGGTGGAGCTGGCAAAACTGCTGGCATCGGAACAGGCGAAAATCCTTCCGCTGGCGCAGGTGGAAATCGACGTAACCGCTGAATACTTTGACTATTACGCGGGATGGGCCAGGATCTTCGAAGGGGAAGTCATCAATTCCGACGATCCCAACGAACATATTTTCCTGTATCGGAAACCCATCGGCGTCGTGGCAGGGATTTGCCCCTGGAATTTCCCCTTCTTCGTTATGGCGAGAAAAGTGGCGCCTTCCATCCTGACCGGTTGTACCATCGTGCTGAAACCCAGTAGCCTGACGCCTCTCACAACATTTGAATTCGCGAAACTGTTAGCTACCCTGGATCTTCCCGCGGGCGTCGTAAACTTTGTTTCCGGCAGCGGCAAGACCCTCGGCAACACGTTGACAACGAGTCCCCTGACGGATCTTGTGACCGTGACCGGCTCTGTGGAAGCGGGACAGGAAATCATCCACGCCTCGGCGGAAAACATCACGAAAGTATCGCTGGAACTGGGCGGAAAAGCGCCCGCCATCGTATTTGCCGATGCGGATATCGATTTCGCCGTGGACCGGATCGCGGCCTCCCGCTTTATCTTCAGCGGACAGGTCTGCAACTGCGCCGAGCGCGCCTATGTACATAAGAGCGTTTACAATGAGTTTGTCGATAAATTTGTAGCGGCCGCCAAAGCCACCAAGATCGGCGATCCCTTCGCGGAAGGCGTCGTATACAGCACCCAGGTAGACAAGAATCAGCAGGCAAAGATCGCGGACATGGTGGACCGGGCCGTAAAAGCAGGCGCCAAAGTATTGACCGGCGGCAAAAAGACTACGGACAACGGCAAGGGCTATTTCTATGAACCCACGGTTATCGTGGACGCCAAGCAGGACAGCGAAATCATCCAGAAGGAAATCTTCGGACCGGCCCTCCCGATCCTGCCCTTCTCCGATTACGACGAAGTGGTGGCGCTGGCCAATGACTGCGAATACGGGCTCACGTCCTCGGCCTTTACCACAAACGTCAATACGG
>JAISST010000131.1 GCA_031272945.1 Fusobacteriaceae bacterium | reverse complement strand
CCCCGTCATTTTTTTCTTGTTCTCCGGGCCCGCGGCGCTGATAATCACCGCGCCGTCTCCGCATTTTACGACAGGTCCCTGTTTTTTCAAGATTTCCACGACCTCCCCCGGGAGTCCGTGGTCGTACCGCCTGCCGCTCATCAACACCCGCGCGATCTTGAGAATTTTCCCGTTTGTGGCGGCAAAGGCCCCCGGTTGCGGATCCATCCCCCTCACAAAATTGAAGATTTCCCTTTCCCCTTTGTTCCAGTCAACCCGCAAGTCTTCCCTGCCGAAAGACTTGATATAAGTGGCGCGTGTTTCATCCTGTTTGCGGGGCTTTGCCTCTCCTTTTTCTAAAAGACTCACGGCCCGGATCAGGGTCTCGGCGCCCAATACGGCCAGCTTATCATGAAGACTGGCATAGTTGTCGCTTTCTTCGATGGGTATTTTTTCCTGAAGGATGATATCCCCCGTATCAAGCCCTTCCGCGATGTACATAATCGAGACGCCCGTCTCGCTTTCTCCCGTGACAAGGGCGCCGTGGATAGGGGCCGCGCCTCGTAATTTGGGCAACAGGGACGAATGCACATTGATGGTTCCCAAGGGGGGGATTTTGAAGAGTTCCGGCGGAATCAGCTTCCCGTAGGCCACCACCGCAATGAGATCCGGTTGCAGTTCCCGGACTTTCGAAAGCAACTCGGGGTCCCTGAGTTTTTCCGGTTGAAAAACCGGAATCCCCCGTTCCTGCGAATAAATTTTGACGGGTCCGTATTTGATTTTGCCGCCCCGGGTATTGGGCTTGTCGGTTTTCGTAAAAACCGCCGCGACGTCGTGGGTGGCATCCAGCGCCCGCAATGATTGTAAAGCAAATTCCGGCGTCCCCATAAAAAGTATTTTCATTGTTTCTCGCTCCCGCTCTTTCCTTTCCGATCCGGACGTTCCATATTTTCGATGACTTCCACAAAAGACGTGACGTCGTTAAACTCCTTGTATACAGAGGCAAAACGCACATAGGCCACCAGATCGATTTTTTTCAGCCGTTCCAGCACCATCTGACCAACCTCGCTTGTGGATATTTCCGTACGCAGAGAGTTCTGGATCGTCTTTTCGATATCGCTGACCAGAAGTTCCAGCGTTTCCCGGCTGATATTCCTTTTGACCGTGGCGGTCATCAAACCCCGAAGGATTTTCCCGCTGTCAAATTTGTCCCTGCGCTTGTCTTTTTTCACAACATAAATGGCGCTGTCTTCCTCCACTTTCTCATATGTGGTGAACCTCCTTCCGCAAGCCGCGCATTCCCGTCGTCTCTTTATGCTGTAACCCTCCATGAATGCTCTGCTGTCGATAACTTTTGTGTCTTCGACGCCACAGTAAGGACATTTCATCTTATCGCCTCCGCATGGATCAGGAACCGGATTCCCGTTTTCGGATGCAGGCAATGACCTCCGCAGGCTCTTTGCAAGCCAACAGTTCTTTCCGAAAGGGTATTTCCCTGATCAATCTTGATATGCGCGCCAATACTTTCAAGTAAGTCTGACTGTCCTTTGTGGGAGAGGCAAAGACGAAGAAAATATTGACGTCCTCATTGTCTATGGATTTGAAATTGATTTTGGCGTCGCTGATGCCAAAAGCAATGGTGAGACCCTTGATCACGTCGGTCTTGGCATGCGGGACCGCTACGCCCTTGCCGATACCGGTACTGCCCAGTTTTTCCCGGTACACGAGGGCTTTCAGCACCACATTTCTGTTTTCCCCGACATTGTCCGATTTGGCCAGAAGATCTGACAATTCCTCCAGCACTTCACTTTTGCTCGTGGATTTCAGATGGAGATTGATCAAATCCTCCGTGAGATAATCCGTAATTCTTACGATATCAATCATTGTATCCCCCTATTAAATAGTTTTTTAACATCAAATGGATCTCAAAATGATAGTTGATGTATTTTTCCAGAAGGGCCAGCGCCGCAAGGATGTGTTCCGTTTCCGGGCCTTCCTCGTCAAGCAGTTCCCCGACTTTGTTGTCGTGAAGCTTCTCAAGGATCATCCGGGTCTTTTCCGATACCGGCGCCGATCCCGTCCCTGTTTTTCTTTTCGTAAATCCCGCGCCGTCCGGGGAAAAATACAAGCCCTGTCCACTCGTTCCGTATTGCAGTCCTTCAGTCCGGATCAGGGAATGGAGATAATACGTCAGCAACAAATAATTCCGTCGGGGCGTTCCGGTCTTTTTCAAAGCGCCCAAAGTCTTCTCGCTCAGATCATACAGCCGCTCTTTTTTTTCTTTCGCGGGAAGAATTTTGTTGAGGATTCCCAATACGCAGAGACCGATTTCCAAGTTCGCCGGATTTTCCCGGATTTCCCGGTGGGAGTCAATCAGCGTGAAATCCGAAAGGATCCACTTTTCATTCTTGCTGTACAGCGTGAATTCGGAGCGTGTCATTACGTCGACGGCCGCTGTCTCCCGTTTCCGGCTTTTCAGAACCCCCCGGACTCCGAGGGTGATTTTCCCGTAATCCCGCATGAAGACGTCCACCGCGCGATCCGCTTCTCCGTAATCCCACTTGTTGATGACGATGCCCTCCCCCGAAATGCTGATCATTCTTCCATCGCAAACTCCTTGTCGTCAAGCCTTCCGTTGATTTTCAGCGTTTCCACGTGGATCTCCCCCAAGGCGGCGTCCTTATCCTTGACCGTAAACGTCAGGGGGAACAAATAGCCGTCGCAAAGCTCATAATTGTGAAATTCGATTGTTAACCTGTCGCCCAATTTGACGCCCTTGAGCTTTTTTTCGTAGTATTCCCTCCGGAAGTTCTCATCCTCTTTTTCCATCCGGAATATATGATTGAAGATGTCAATAATCCTGTTCTCCCCCTCGGGGATATCTTCCGTTTTTTTCTGCTTGAAAAGCGGTAGCCAGGTCATCTTTCTGCCTTTGTTGTAAATATAGAGCTCCCCTTTGTTCAGTTCCGGGGAAAGCACTTCTTTCCGGGCCATGTCCGGCAGCTTGAATTTGAGCGTATAACCGATCTCCGTGCGGTTCCTGTTGTAAAAGCTCTCTTCCCGGATTTTGAACTCCAGCGTTTTAATCTGGGATATGCTCCTGCTTTTGGTTCCGTCCGTCCCTTGGGCGCCATGGAGCATAAAAGAAGCGAAACACCACAGCAACAGTAAAAATCTACCGCACGGGCTTTTTCCCGTTTTTCTTGGGTTCATTTGGTTTTTTCCCGGGTTTTGCCGCAGTATCATTTTCGGATTCATGGACTTCCGCCTCCTTTTTTTCCTCCGGAACCAGGATCAGAACTTCGTTGAGATTGATCAGGTTGACGTCCGACTTGACGCGGATACTCCGGAATATTTCGTTTTCATTTTCGTTGATCTCAGAGATTGCGCCTACGTACAGACCTTTCGGATAGATGTCGCTGATGCCGGAAGTGTATACTTTCTCGCCCATCTCGATGGCGTCCTGGAATGTATTGGGCTCAAAATAGAGATTTCCGTTTTCTTCGTCGCTGCCCCGCAACATGCCGAGACTCCCCCGCTCCGTCCGAACGCTGACGCTGTATTTTTCCCCGGTGATCATATCCACAAGGGCGTAATCCTTGAAAACTTCCCGGATTTTTCCAATGACGCTTCTGTCGGCGAATACGATCATGTCTTTTCTGATGCCGTTCTCTTCGCCGAGGTCAATGTAGAATCGTTCGTACAGATTGTTCGGGCTCCGGAAATTGACCCTGGCCACTTTGAACATGACATTGTCCTGCATTTTCATTTCGAGCAGCATTTTCAACCGCTCGTTCTCCTCGGCCAAATTCTTGTTGAATTCGGCAAGCATGGCGACTTTGGCGTTTTCCGCGCGCAATTCGCCGTTTTCTTTCAGGATTTCTTTATAGTTCAGAATGGAGCGAACCGTTTCTTTGATAAAAACGCCCCCTTCATAGATCACTTTTTGGACGGGAAAGAAGTACATGCTCAAATTCCCGGTCAGATACAGGAAGGCCCCCCGAAAAAAAAACAACAATAAAAGGATCCCGATGATGATAAGCGAGGATTTTTGCATTTTCTCCTTTTCTCTGATGATCATGCGACGCCTCCGATATTCTAATACTATTATACTACTTTTTTTTGAAAATATAAACCTTTTTTGTTTTTTGTGATTAAATAAATTGCCTCCGGATGGAGAAAACACATTTCGGAGGCTATTTCAAATATTTTCACACAGAGGCGCAGAGGAATACGGAAATGCTGCGGGGGACGGGCTTACCCGTCCCGCTGTGCACAATATCCCGGGCGCTCAGGATTCCAGTCGCCCCCGGTCAAGACGGGCAATGATTCTGTCGGAGAGAGAGAAATAAATGAAAACCGCCGTAAACACTAAGAGCAGGATCTGGTACCAAAGCAGAGGAATCAGGGAAAGCGGAGAGATCTTTTCCCCCGCAAACCCCAACAATATAAGCATTTGAGCGCCATAAGGAATCATGCCCTGAAAAATACAGGAAAAAATATCGAGCACGGCCGCGCTTTCCCGCGGGTCCACCTGATATTTTTCGCAGATCTGCCGGGCGATGGGGCCGTTAATGATGATCGCCACGGTATTGTTGGCGACGGCGATATCCGTTACCGCCACCAGCAAACCGATCCCCGCCTTGGCGCTTTTCTTTCCGACAATCACTTTTTGGATCTGTGTAAGAAGCCAGCGGATTCCGCCCGCTTTCGCGGAAAGGGCCGCAAGGCCGCCCGTCAGAAGCGAAAGCAGAAAGATTTCCACCATGCCCAGAAATCCCTGATAGATTTCTTTGGAAAGGGTGAGAAACGTAAAATTGCCGTTATATAAGCCGATGGCCCCCGAAAGGATAACGCCCGCCGTGAGGACGATAAATACGTTGATCCCCGCCAGGGCCAGCGCCAGGACCACGAGATACGGCAAAACCTTGCTGAACTGCCACGAAAGATTTTCCAGCGTCGGTAAATGGTCGGGCCGTCCGAAGATGAGCAACAATACAATCGTGAGAAGCGCTGCGGGCAGGGCGATATAGAGATTGATCCGAAACTTGTCCCGCATTTCGACGCCCTGTGTTCTCGTGGCCGCGATCGTCGTATCGGAGATGACGGAAAGATTGTCTCCGAACATGGCGCCGCCCATGACGGAAGCCAATACCAACAACAGGGACACGCCGCTTTTTTCGGCAAGCCCTACCGCTATGGGCGCTATGGCCACGATGGAACCTACGGAAGTTCCCGTTGCGGTGGAAATAAAACAGGAAATCATAAAGAGCCCCGCGGCGATAAACCGGGCCGGAATGTAGGTCAATCCGAGATTGACCGTGGCGTCCACGCCTCCGGCCGCTTTGGATACGCCGGCAAAAGCCCCTGCCAGCAGGTAGATGATGCACATGGTCATAATGTCCTGATGACCGCAACCGGCCAAAAAAGTCTCAAATTTTTCTTTTACCGGCGCCCGGAACAAAACAAAGGCGAAAATGATTCCCACGGCGACCGCAACCGGCGACGGCAGCTGATAAAAGGCCATTTCCGTTCTCCGAAGCTGCAAAGCTGCGCCGGTCCCCACATAGAGCGCGATAAAGATCAAAAAAGGAACAAGCCCCAAAAAACTGTTTTTTTGATTGTTTTCCATAAAATACCTCCGTTATTTATCATCTATTTCCCTGTTTCCATTCTCAGTCCGGAACTTTATCCAACCCTTGTTCAAGATCCGCCAGGATATCCTCCTCGTTCTCCAAACCGACGGAAAGTCTTGTCAAGCCGTCGGTGATCCCCGCCTCCAAACGTTCTTCCCTCGTATAGGGAGAATGGGTCATGGATGCGGGATGCTGGATCAGCGTCTCCGTGTCCCCGAGAGAAACCGCCAAAGCGCAGAGCCGCAAGCTGTTCAGAAGCGCGATCCCGGCCTCGTATCCCCCTTTCAGCTCAAAGGCAAGAATCCCGCCCGTATCGGTCATTTGTCGACAGGCGATCCCGTAATTCTCATGCCGTTCCAGTCCGGGATAATATACTTTTTCTATTTTCGGATGACTTTCAAGCCAGGCCGCCACTTTCCTGGCATTCTCGCAGTGTTTTTGCATCCGGACTTCCAGCGTCTTCATCCCCCGGATGATGAGCCAGGCTTCCGCAGGCCCGATAACGGATCCGTTCATATCCTTGATACCCACGAGGCGGAAGCTGTCCGCCAATTCCCTCCCGGCGACGATGAGTCCCGCGATTACGTCCCCGTGCCCGTTCAGATATTTTGTCGCCGAGTGCACAACGATGTCCGCGCCCAACTCCAAGGGTCTCTGACACCAGGGAGTCGCGAAGGTATTGTCGACAACCACCTTGATCTCGGGGTTGTACGCATGAACGATCTTTGCGGTTTCCCGGATGTCAATGATTTTCAACGTCGGATTGGCAGGCGTTTCAAGATACAGGATCCGGGTGTTTTTCCGCAGGGCCTTTTGCACGGTCAGGGGATCCGCCGTATCCACAAAGCTCACATCGACGCCGAACCGGGCAAGACCGTGGTTGAGATAAGAAAATGTGCAACCATAGAGTGTTTTATCGGAAATCACATGGTCACCCGCCTTGAGAAGCGTCCAAAAGACAGCCGAGATCGCTCCCATTCCCGAAGAAGTCGCGACGCCGGCTTCTCCCTTTTCCAGCGCCGCTATTTTATTTTCCAGTACCGTAACCGTTGGATTCCCCAGACGGGAATAGATGTACCCCGGCTCTTCCAAGGCAAAACGTCTGCCGCCCTGTTCCGCCGAATCAAATAAAAAAGTTGACGTTTGATAAATCGGCGTCGAGAGGGCGCCGTGCTCATTTCTTTGGTCGCCGCAATGGATGGCCGCCGTTCCGAAACCGACATTCTTCTTGTTCATATTCATACCTCCTTGCAAAACGCTTGAAACTGTTATGTTTCCGGATTGTTTATCCCGATTTTAAACAAAACCGTTGTTTTCTATATAATTATAGTGTATAATACAAATAATGGCAAGACATAACAAAAAGAAAGCGTTCTATGACACTTTCCGAATATAAAACTATAGAAAATCACAAGAATATATTATAATATAATAAGGGGAAACGCGCATTTTGAAAAACCGAGTTATTATACTTTCTGACAAACCGATAAAATCAGGAGGCATTCTATGGAAATATCAAGTGAAAAGTCGGGAAAACATCCGCCCTGCGAACAATTATACGAGCGGCTGAAAGAAGAGCTAATCCGGAAAAAAATGCCGGGAGGCGCAAAATTTTATTCTGTCCGCCAAATTGTACGGAAATACGGCGTAAACATCAATACCTCCCTGAAAGCTTTCCACAGACTCGAACGGGACGGTTATATTTTTTCCGTGGAAGGCAAAGGCTCTTTTGTGAAAGAAGCCGCGGATTTCCATATTCACAAGGAAACCGTTCCCATACTGGAAACCTTCGGCAACGGCCAGCAAGCGGAAAAATACGCGTACAATTTTGCCAACGGAACCCCGTCCTCTTGTCTCTTTCCGGTAGAAGCCTACCGGGAGCTGTCGGACAGAGCGATCCGGGAATCCGGAAGACGTCTTTTCGAATATCAAAATATCCAGGGTTTGCAAAGCTTGCGCGCCGTTTTTGCCGATTTTCTGGAAAAACAGGATATTTTTGTAACCGCCGATGACATCGTCGTCACATCGGGAACGCAACATGCCCTGAGCATCATCTTGAAGGCCTTCGGAAGCCAGCCGCCAAAGACTGTGGTCCTCTCGGCCCCCACCTATCTGAACGCCCTGAATTTTTTTCATGAGATTTCTCATATCAAAACAATGGAATTGCAGCCGGACGGCTGGGATATGGAAGCTTTCGAAAAGTTCTTGCAGAAGGATAAAATTCATTTCGCTTATATCACGGTCAATTTTCAAAATCCAACGGGGATTCTCTGGTCTTTGGAAAAACGACAAAAATTACTGGACCTGGCGCGCTTTTACGATTTTTACATCATCGAAGACGACTGCTTTTCCGATTTTTATTATACCGGCGCACCCGTCCCATCCCTGAAAAGCCTCGATCAATGGGACAAAGAGCGCGTCATTTACATCAAAACCTATTCCAAAACCTTTATGCCGGCCATTTCTCTTGCGCCGATGGTCTTTCCCAAACCTTTCCGGGATAAATTCATTCTCAGCAAATACGGACTGGACCCGAACACTTCCGGTCTGAATCAAAAAATTCTCGAATACTATATCTCCGAAGACTATCAGGAAAAACATCTGAAAAAGTGCCGGGAAATCCTCTCCCGCCGATATCATAAAATGCTCTCTCTCGTGGAAAAACTTCCCAACGCGCAACTTCCCCATATCCCTCAGGGAGGATTCTTCTTCTGGATCCGCCTCGCGGACCGGGTAAAACCCGAAGATTTTCTCCGGAAATGTACGGAAAGCGGTGTGCTGATCCTTCCGGGCGGTGTTTTTTACCACGACGGCCGCGATTCTTCCTTCGTCCGGCTCAGTTTTGTCTCATCCGGTCTGAAAGAAATAGAAGGCGGAATGGACATCCTGCATGATATCCTTTCCGCCTTCCGATAAAAATCAAACCTATCTTGCCAGCACCCCGATCAGTTCCACAATCAGCCTTGCGGCGTCGATCATGTCCGCAATGGCAATGCTCTCGTCGACCGTATGGACTTTGTCCATCCCCGTAGACAGATTGATTGCAGGGAAGCCTTTGTGGTTGTAAATGTTGGCGTCGCTGCCGCCGCCGCCGGAAAGAACCGTATGCGGAAGCCCTATATTTTCGCAGGCCGTTTTGACCGGCTGCAGGATTTCGGAGCCTTCGGGCCAGTCAAAGCCCTGATAACTGATCCGGACGTCATACTCAAACTTTGCCCCGTATTCGGCGGCTGTTTTTTCAAAGAGTTCTTTTGTCTCTTTAAGCAGGGTTTCCAGCTTGAGCGGAGAAAAACTGCGCGCCTCATATTTCATACGCACATCGGGCATCACAATATTCCCTGCCTGCCCGCCATTAACAATCCCTATATTCGCGGTGGTTTCCTCATCCACCCGTCCCAGTTTCATGCCCGCAATAGCGTGAGAAGCCACATAAAGGGCGTTGATCCCCCCTTCGGGTCTCCCCGCGTGAGCCGCCTTCCCGATGACTTTCAGCCAACCGTTGGCTGAGTTGGGAGCTTTTGTGACCGCTGTCCCCGGTTTTCCCCCGGTATCCAGTACATAGATAAAATCGGGCTTATACTGCTCAATGGCGAAGTTCTTCGCGCCGAGAAGACCGATCTCTTCTCCTATGGAAAAGGTCAGCACAACGTCGGGTCTGTCGAGATCATTTTCCAGGACGGCCTGCGCCGCCTCCAGCAAGACCACGATTCCTGATTTGTCGTCTCCGCCCAGGACGGAAGTTCCGTCCGTATGCACAACGCCGTCCGTCACCACCGGGTTGATCTTTTCACAAGGGCCGACAGTATCCATGTGGGCGCTGAAAAGAACTGTCCGCTTTCCATTTCCTCTGAGAAAAACCGTAATGTTGCCGCAATCTCCTCCTACGGCAACGCCGGCCCCGTCTTCCGTGGCTTCCAATCCGATTTCCCGCAGTATTTTCAGTATACAATCTCCGACCTTCCGTTCGTGCAGCGAGGGGGAGGATATTTTTACGAGCTCCAGAAAGCGCTCAGTCAATCTGTCTTCTTTGATCATCATTCTCTCCTGATTTTCGTATTTTGGCGGCGCTTCTTACTTGTCCGCTTTCTTGTAGGCTCCTTCTGAGCCGAATATTGTGGCGATTTTTTCCTTGTAATAAGCCTTCATCTCTTCCCGGGCAGGTCCGAGGTATTTTCTCGGATCAAATTCTTTGGGGTCCGTCGCAAAAACCTTCCGGATCATGGCCGTGAAGCAAAGTCTTCCGTCCGTATCCACGTTGATCTTGGCCACGGCCGATTTGGCCGCCAAGCGCAACTGTTCATCGGGAATTCCGATGGCGTCCTTGATCTGCCCGCCATACTGCTTGATCATTTCCGTATATTTCGCGGGCACCGCCGATGACCCGTGCAGGACAACAGGAAATCCCGGGATTTTCCTTTCGATTTCCGCAAGAATATCCAAACGGAGCTTGGGGTCTTCCCCGGGTTTGAATTTGTGCGCCCCGTGAGAGGTCCCGATGGCGATCGCAAGCGAATCCACATTGGTCTTTTTCAAAAAATCCTCCACTTCCTCGGGCTTTGTATACGTGGATTTTTCAGCCTTTACATTGTCCTCGATCCCTGCCAGGATTCCGAGCTCCCCTTCCACCACGACGTCGTTCGCGTGGGCGTACTCCACCACTTCTTTTGTAAGTTTTACATTGGCTTCGTAATCGTGATGGGATCCGTCAATCATCACGGAAGAAAATCCCGCGGCGATACAAGTTTTCACAACTTCAAGCGTTTCGCCGTGGTCAAGGTGCAAGGCGATTGGAATATCCGAACCTTTCGCCCTGGCAATATCCACGGCCGCTTTTCCCAACAGGGGAACCGTTTCCTTGCCCATATACTTGAGCGCTCCTTCCGAGCACTGCAAAATAACCGGAGAACCCATTTCCGCGCAGGCGCCTACGATGGCCTGCATCATTTCCATATCGTTGAAATTGAAAGCCGGTACCGCAAAGCCATTTTTGTTGGCCCGCTCAAACATCTCCTTTGTGGTGGAAAGTCCCAGCTCTTTGTAAGTGTAAGACATAATTCCCTCCTTTTAATCTTGGATTGGATTCGAGGAATCCTCGTGTATTTTAAATTGTTCTCTTGTCTGCTTCAGAATATAGCGCATAAACGCGCGGATTTTCATCTTTTTTCGGATCAGCGTCATGGCCTCGGGCAGAAGTTCCATCACAGTCAGAATGATCCTTTGATATTTTC
>JAISST010000034.1 GCA_031272945.1 Fusobacteriaceae bacterium | reverse complement strand
CGTGCGTTCACACTTGAAATCCGTGCAGCTACTTCCCGAAAAGATCAAAGGGTTTTTCGGTTCAAAGACTACCAGTTACGCTGCATAAACTGCGCAAGGTTTAATCGGGGAAGCAATATCGTACAGCGTTGGCTGCCTGATTCATTTCTGTTCTGCGCGTTTCTGACATTTATCGTATTTATCGGCGCAATCACCATGACAAAGCAAAGCGTTATGGGTATCATCATCGCCTGGTACGGCGGCTTCTGGTCACTGTTGGCATTCAGTATGCAGATGGCGCTTGTTTTGGTTACCGGCTACACCCTGGCGCTGACGCCTGTGTTCCGGAAGATCCTGTCCGGCATCGCGGGCAGCGTTTCTTCTCCGAAAATGGCGATTGCCATCGTAACCATGGTTTCCACCATCGCCAGCTTCCTGAACTGGGGTTTCGGTCTCGTTATCGGTGCGATCCTTGCCCGGGAAGTAGCGAAAAAGGTGAAAGGCATCGATTATCGTTTGCTGATCGCATCGGCGTATTCCGGCTTCCTCGTATGGCATGGAGGGCTTTCCGGCAGTATCCCCCTGCAGTTGGCGAGTAACCCCGTAGAATCTCTGAGCAAGCAGACAATGGGCGCCGTGACGGCGAATATTCCGTTGTCTTATACCATTTTCTCCCCGCTCAACCTCGTTATTCTCATAGCGCTGTTCATCGTACTGCCGATTATCAATGTAGCCATGTCCCCCGTTCCGGAAGACACAGTGGAAGTAGACCCGGCCTTGTTGGTGGATCCGCCTGAAGTGGAAGAAAAACCCTTCTCGACCATGACGCCCGCCGAAAAGATGGAAAACAGCCCCGTCGTTTCTCTGCTTCTGTTCCTGATGGGAATTGCCGCCATGATCTGGTTCTTCAAGACAAAAGGATTCGGCAATCTCGGTCTTGACATCGTCAACTTCATCTTCCTGTTCTTCGGGATCCTGTTGCACAAGACGCCCAAGAAGTTCCTCGTGGCCTTTGCGGAAGCGACAAAGGGCGCGGCCGGCGTTCTGCTGCAGTTCCCCTTCTACGCGGGCATCATGGGGATAATGACCGGAAAAGACGCCGCGGGTACCTCGCTGGCGCTCATCCTTTCCAATTTCTTCGTGAACATTTCCACGGCCAAGACATTCCCGATGTTCTCCTTCTGGAGCGCGGGCGTTGTGAATTTCTTTGTTCCCTCCGGCGGCGGCCAGTGGGTCGTACAGGCGCCCATCGTTATGCCCGGCGGACTGGAAATCGGAACGGCTCTCGGCAAAGAAGTCGAATATCTTGGACGGTCGGCTATGGCTATCGCCTGGGGCGATGCGTGGACGAATATGGTACAGCCTTTCTGGGCGCTGCCCGCTCTTGGTATCGCGGGATTGGGCGCGAAAGACGTCATGGGTTACCTCGTGATGGTGCTGATCCTGTCCGGCGTAGTAATCAGCGGCGCCTTCCTGATCCTTTAGCGATTTGATAATTCAAAGCGTGCAACAAGTATTACTATAAATGTTCTTCTATTTTTAAATGATTTTGGAGGCAGCAATGAAAAACAAAGTTATCACCGCAAAAGAGGCCGTTTCCCACATTAAAGACGGGATGACGGTCATGATAGGGGGATTTTTGGCTGTGGGCACGCCCGAAAAGCTCATAGACGCCCTTATTGAAAGCGGGGTCAAGGATCTGACGATTATTGCCAACGACACGGGCTTTCCCGATCGGGGCATCGGTCGTCTCGTCGTAAACAATCAGGTGAAGAAAGTGATCGCCAGCCACATCGGAACGAATCCGGAGACCGGGCGCAAGATGAATACCGGCGAGATGGAAGTCGTTCTGGTTCCGCAGGGTTCCCTGGCCGAGAAAGTACGCGCCGGCGGAAAC
This sequence comes from Fusobacteriaceae bacterium, assembly GCA_031272945.1. Classification (GTDB taxonomy): domain Bacteria; phylum Fusobacteriota; class Fusobacteriia; order Fusobacteriales; family Fusobacteriaceae; genus JAISST01. The sequence continues at coordinate 24,154 of JAISST010000034.1, read as the reverse complement.
GGACTGGGCGGGGTCATCACCCCCACCGGCGTCGGGACCATCGTGGAAGAGGGGAAAGACACCATTGTGATCGACGGCAGGAAATATTTGATTGAAAAACCTCTGAAGGCAGATGTGGCGCTGCTCTTGGGGTCTATCGTGGATGAGCTCGGCAATATCCGCTACCACAAAGCGACGAAGAATTTCAATCCGTTGATGGCAACCGCTGCGCAGACAGTGATCGTACAGGCGGAAAAACTTGTCAAAGTCGGTGAAATAGATCCCGATGATGTAATGACTTCAAGAATTTTTGTCGACTACATTGTCGTATAGGAGGTTTGGAAATGGAAGCAGATAAAAATCTGACAAGAGATTATATCGCGAAGCGGGTGGCGCAGGAGTTGAAAGACGGGTATGTGGTCAATTTAGGCATCGGTCTGCCGACGCTTGTGTCCAATTTTGTCCCGAAAGACATGGACGTGATCTTCCAGTCGGAAAACGGCATGATCGGCGTCGGTCCTGCCCCCGAAAAGGGCAGGGAAGATAAGGACATTGTCAATGCCGGCGGGATGGCCGCCAGCATCTTACCGGGCGGGCAGTTCTTTGATTCGGCGACGTCCTTTTCCATCATCCGCGGCGGCCATGTGGACGTAACCGTCCTCGGGGCTCTCGAAGTGGATGAGAAGGGCAATCTTGCCAACTGGATGATCCCTGGCAAGAAAGTTCCCGGAATGGGCGGCGCCATGGACCTGGTTGTCGGCGCGAAAACCGTGATCGTAGCCATGGAGCATACGTCGGGAGGCGCGAAGAAAATTCTGAAGAAGTGTTCGCTGCCCTTGACCGCCGTAGGCGTGGTGAATCTGATCATCACGGAAAAAGGCGTGCTCAAAGTGACGCCCGCGGGTCTGGAACTCGTGGAAGTCAGTCCTTATTCCTCCATCGAGGATATCAAGGCCAATACGGAAGCGGAGATCATCATACCGCCGAATCTTGCGTAAAAAACTTATAAAGAAGGGGGCTGTCGCAGCATTTGTGACAGCCCTTTCTGATTATGCAGGATTCGGGTATACCGGATGAGTGTCGCCAAAATTAGCGGAGGGATGCCATGAGAAACAAGGACAAGCTGTGGAATACGCTCCAGGAGGTCAAAAAGCTCTTCGCTTATTTCACGAAACAGGAAAAGGACCGGAATATTCTTGCCCGTTGCCGGAGCGCGCAGCGGGAGATGGATGAGTTTTACGCCGGGTATTTTGATTTCCGGGAAATCGCGGACAATCTTTTCGACGGAATTTTCATTTCGGACGGAAAGGGCAAGGTCGTCTTTGTAAACGAGGCCTACTGCAAGTTTACCAATATTACAAAAGAAGAGATCCTGGGCCGCGACGTCGAGGAAGTCTGCCGGGAGGGGGTGCTTTTTACGGGCGCCGTGACGCCCATGGTCCTGCGGGAAAAAAAGACCATGTCCAGTATCGGCAAGATCGTGCGGCTCAACAAAGAGGTCCTGGCGACGGGGGGGCCGATTTTCGATAAAAACGGCGATATCGAGCTGATCGCGGTCAGTACCCGGGATATTTCCGAACTGAAACGCCTGGAGAACAAGCTCGAGAACTTGAAAAATTCCCGTCTGAAAATCGACGAGGAGATCCGTTTTCTGAAAAACAGAGAATTCCAGACAAAACGTTTTGTATTTCAAAGCAAAAAAATGGCTGCCATCTCCGACACCATTGATTCTATCGCCCAAACGGACGTGACAGTCCTGATTACGGGAGAATCGGGCACCGGAAAAGAATTGATCGCCAATGAGATTTTTCTGAAGAGCCAGCGGGTGGACAAGCCCTTCATCAAAATCAACTGTGCGGCGATTCCTCTGGAACTTTTGGAATCGGAACTCTTCGGCTATGAGGGAGGCGCTTTTACCAATTCCAACAAATCCGGAAAAATCGGAATGTTTGAGGTGGCCAACGAAGGGACGATTCTTTTGGATGAGATCGGGGAACTGCCTTTGAATTTGCAAACAAAACTCTTGCGGGCCATCCAGCATAAAGAGATCTCGCGGATCGGAGGCACAAAACCCATCAAGCTGGATATCCGGATTCTGGCTTCCACAAACCAGAACCTGCCGGAACGGATCAAAAGTGGAAAATTCCGGGAAGATCTCTATTACCGCCTCAACGTGATCCCCATCAAAGTGCCGCCCCTGAGGGAGCGGTCCGACGATATTCCTCTGCTGACAAAGGAATTCCTGAACGTGTTCAACAAGAAATATTCGAAGAATATATTCCTCAGCGAAACCGCCCTGGAGATTCTGCGGAAGTACAGCTGGCCCGGCAACATCCGGGAGCTGGAAAACGTAATTGAGCGCCTTGTGGTTGTTTCCACGGGGGACGCCGTAAGAGAAATCGAGATTTCCAAGTTTCTGTCCCTGACGGCGGAAGATCCGGAAAGTACAGGATTTTACAATCTCAAGGAAGCGGTCCGGATCTTGGAAACGGAAATGATTACGAAGGCCTTGCGCCAGTTCGGCACCACGAGGAAAGCGGCGGAGCACCTGGCTGTGGACCAATCCACGGTCGTCAAAAAATGCAAGACCCTGGGAATTGATTTACAAAAGCTCAAAGATTGAGACACCAGAGTCGTTCTGATGAATTTTTTCATACCATTGATGATTATTTTCATCAGTGGTTTTTTTATTCTGTGTCGAAAAAATGGTCCTTTTGGTTTAAAAAAAGAAGAAGAGCGGAGTTGATGAAATTTTTCATCAATTTTCCGAAAAGGCAGTTTGGTCTGATTTTGAAAGATACGGTTTTAAGCCAAACAAAAAGACAAGAATTTGGCACAAAATTTGCTTTAAATGTTCTTATGGAAGCATGGCTTTTTTCAAAAAACGCATTGCTTGAACGCAAGGAGGCAAAAAATGAGTAAACTGATTATTACCGTGGCGTCAACGGGCGCGTGGCCTTCCAAAAAGGACAACCCCGCGATTCCCCTGACGCCGGAGGAAATCGCGGCGGACGTCTACGAATGTTACCAGGCGGGCGCGGCGGTGGCCCATCTGCATATGCGGGACGACGAAGGCAAAGGAACCATGAGCGCGGACAAATTTGAAAAGACCGTGAAACTCATCAAGGAAAAATGCAACATTATCCTGAATCTGACAACTTCGGGGGACCTGAACGCCACAGACGAGACGAGACAGGCCCATCTGAAAAGGCTGAGACCGGAGTTGGCGTCCTACGATTGCGGGACCATGAATTGGATGAACAACAGCGTATTTATGAACCATCCGAAATTTCTGGAAGAACTGGGCATGACGATGCAGGAATACGGCGTGAAACCGGAACTTGAGATTTTTGACGCCGGAATGCTATACAATTCGTTTTATTATTTGAAAAAAGGCGTACTGAAAGCGCCGCTCCATTATCAGTTCGTACTGGGCGCAGCGGGCGGCATGACCGCCACGGTGAAAAATCTCGTATTCCTCCACGGACTCATGCCCGAAGGCAACACCTGGTCGGCTTTGGGCATAGGAAAAGGCCATATTCCCATCATGATGGCGGCAATCGCCCTGGGCGGCCACGTACGGGTCGGCATGGAGGACAACGTATTCTACGGGCCCAATGAACTGGCCAAATCCAACGCCCAGCTTGTGGAAAGAGCCGGGAACTTTATCAAACTTGCGGGCCATGAACCGGCCACGCCCGACGAAGCGCGGGAAATCCTCGGATTGCGGGTTTAACTAAAAAGAGGAGGAAAGATGATACAAAAGATTGCCGTAATAGGCGCCGGGACCATGGGTCACGGGATTGCGGAAACCTTTGCCATGTATGGCTATCCGACGTCTCTGTATGAAGTGGTGGACGCGGTGCGCAATTCCGTCAAGAAGACCATAGAGGGGGAACTTCTGTTTCTGGCGGAAAATGAATTGATCACGAAGGAAGCGGTTCCCGAAATTCTTGGCCGGATCACGCTGTACAGCGACTTGAAGGAGGCCGTTGCGGACGCCGACTATGTGATTGAAGCGGCACCGGAAAAAATCGAACTGAAGCAGCAGCTGTTCAAAGAGCTCGACGAATATTGCAAGAAAGAGGCCGTCTTCGCCAGCAACACCTCGAGTCTGAAACTCGACGAAATGGCGAAATTCCTGAGCCCGGAGCGAAAAAAACGCATCATGGTGTGCCATTGGTACAATCCCGCCCACCTGATGCCCATCGCGGAGCTCTCGGCCTTCGGAAATATGCCGGAGGAAATTTACGACGAAGTGGCGGAACTCTACGCCAAAGCCGGAAAGCAGACGGTCAAAGTGCTGAAGGACATTCCCGGTCTCGTGGCGAACCGGATCCAGCAGGGCATTGCCCGGGAAGTATTCTCCCTGATCGAAATGGGCGCGGCCTCTCCCGAGGATATCGATAAAGCCCTCAAATTCGGCCCGGCCTTCCGCTACGCCACCGCTGGGCAGCTGGAAATAGCGGATATGGGCGGTCTCGATATCTGGTGCACCGTAGGGGACAATCTTCTTTCGGTTATGGACAATCGGAAAGAGGCGAATCCCATTTTGCGGGAAAAAGTAAAAGAAGGAAAATTGGGCTTGAAATCGGGCGAAGGCTTTTTCAGTTATCCTGTCGGAGAAAGCGACAAGATCAAGAACGCCTTCAACAAGCGCCTGATCATCCAGCTGAAGACGTCCAAAAATTACGAAAAATAATTTACGGAAGCGGAACGTATAACATAAGAATGGGAATACGGTTGGCTACACCGATAAAACAAGAAGATACAAGGAGGAGGAAAAAATGGCAGCAAACACAAAAGCAAGCGGCGGCACCATGCTATGGAAACTCAGCAAGAAATTCCAATTCGCCGCTGAAAAAATCATCCCGGATTCATTCGTATTCTGTTTGATCCTGACGTTTTTGGTATTCATACTGGGTATGGTCTTTACGGGGACAGGTCCTCTGAAAATGATCATTCACTGGTACAACGGCGTGTGGAGCCAGGCGGCTTTCGCCTTCCAGATGTCCATCATGGTTGTGACCTGCGCGACGACAGCCCGGGCCAAACAAGTAAAGAAAGCGCTGATCTGGATCTCCAACATTCCCAAGGGACCCATCGGGGCCATGGTTCTGCTGATGGCTTTCGGGTATGTATCCAGCTTCATCAACTGGGCTTTCTGTACGGTTGTTACGCCGATTCTGGCCATGCAACTCTCGAAACAGATCAAAGGGCTCCATTTCCCGATGATGATCGCGGCGGGATATTCGACGATGATTCTCGGACAGTGCATGGGACCCAGCGCTTCCGTATATGCGCTGCTGGCTACGCCCAATCATTTTCTCGTGGATAAATTGGGCGTCATGACCCAGGACATCACGACCTATCATCCGGTCAACGTGGTTTTATGGGTGATTTTAGCGGTATTCACCATGTACCTCGCGATCATGACCCGACCGGGCGCCGATGAACTCGTGGAGTTTAAAACCGCTCTGGACGACGTGGACGACTATTCGGAAGAAGAAAAAGTGACCTTCGCGGACAAGATGAACGGCAGCAAGATCATGATGTGGCTCATTGGAATCGCCGGCGTCATTATGATCGTGTGGAGCTTCGTCACCAAAGGGATTATTCCTTCCCTGACCATCAATTTCGTGATCTTCATATTCCTGATTATGAACTGTTTCCTTTACAATACCCCGCGCAAATTCATCCAGGCTTACAAAGAAAACATGCCGCTTGCGACGGAAGTTATGATCCAGTTCCCCTTCTACGGCGGTATCGCCGGTATGATGAGTGATTCCGGCTTCGGTCAGGTCATTGTGGCCGCCATCATGCGCTCCGCTTCCGCGCGCAGCATGCCCGTATGGAGCTTCCTCTCGGCTTGGGTTGTCAACCTCTTTATTCCTTCCCAGGGCGGTCAGTGGATCGTACAGGGTCCGCTCCTTGTGGACGCCAGTCTCGCCTTGAAGGCCAACATTTCCACCGTTGTAAACGCTTTTGTATACGGCGACGAAACGACGAACCTGCTGCAACCGCTCTACGTGATTCCCGCCCTGGCGGTCGTAGGGATGAAGCTGAAGGATGTATGGGGATTCATGGCCTTTATCTGCGCCTTCTGGACCGTCATCATCGCCGTGGGGCTCTATGTGATCCCGCTCTTCATTTAGACAAGATACTCCTATTATGTTATTCTCCTGACAAAAGGCTTCCTCCGGGAAGCCTTTTTTCCACAAAAAAAATCCATTGACAAATCTCCCTCCGTGCGATAGACTTTATGTAGGCGCAAATTATGAGAATACGAAAGGACAAAAGCGCCCATATCACAAGGACAGGAGAGAGGATAAATGGCGGAAGTAAAAAAAATGTTGAAGATGGAAAGCAAAGTCACCCTTTGCGCGGTCCAAATGGAGCCGCTGATCGGGTATAAAGAAAAAAATATCGCCCGCTCGCTGGAACTGATCGAGGAAGCCGCCGACCACGGCGCCAACATCATTATCCTGCCGGAGCTTTGCACGACGGGATATATGTTTCACAACCGGCGGGAGGCTTACGAGGCGGCGGAATCGGTTCCCGAGGGAAGCGCCTGCGTAAAATGGGCGGAAATCGCCAAACGAAAAAACGTCTATATTGCCGCGGGTATTACGGAACTGGAAAAAGGCGGATTGCGCTGTTACAACAGCGCCGTCCTTATCGGACCGGCAGGCCATATTGGGACATACCGGAAACTCCATCTCTGGGGCGACGAAAAACTGTTTTTTGAACCCGGCGATCTGGGTCTGCCGGTATTTGAAACGCCCTACGGAAGGATCGGCATGCTGATTTGTTATGACATGTGGTTTTTTGAGGCTTTCCGGCTTCTGGCCCTCAAAGGGGCCGACGTCGTGTGCTGCCCTTCAAACTGGATCGACGGACCGCCCGCGGAATTGCGTACCATGGGTCCCCATATGGCCATGGCCAACGCCACGGCCAATCATATTTTTGTGGTCGGCGCCGACCGCATCGGCACGGAGCGGGGCTGCACCTATCCGGGGCGAAGTCTCATCGTGGGGCCCAGCGGCTGGTACAAGGCCGGGCCCGCCAGCGATGACAAAGAAGAGATCATTTACGCCGAAGTGAATTTGATGGAGGCCCGGCGGTTGAACAGGAGCTCCATGAACGTCATCTTCCGGGACAGAAGGATTGATCTTTACGACGAAATGCTGGGTAGCGGCGAAACGCCCGTTCCCCGCTGAGTCCACTGAAAATCTCAATCGGAAGGGATGTTCCACATATGGTCGAGAGGTCCCGAACCTTTCCCCAGATCCAGCATTTGAGCCAGGGCGCCCGAAAGATACGCCTTGGCTTTTTGTACGCTTTCCCCGAGGGAATAACCCCGGGCGAGATTGCAGGCGATGGCCGAGGATAGCGTACAACCGGTGCCGTGGGTATTGGGATTGTCGATCCGCTCCGAACGGAACCAGGTCGCCTTTCCCTTTTCAATGAGTACATCGGAGGCCTCCGATACGGAATGCCCCCCCTTGACCAGGACGGAAACGCCGATCCGTTCAGCGATGGCGAAACCCGCCCGCTCCATGTCCTTTTCGTTCTTGACGCTTTGCCCCCAAAGGACTTCCGTCTCGGGAATGTTGGGAGTGATCACGGCGGCCAGAGGCAGCAGTTTTTCGATCAAGGCGTCCTGAGCGCCCTCCGTCAGCAGTCTTGCGCCGGAGGTGGCCACCATGACGGGATCGGCCACGATATTGACCGCTTGATAAAAGCGCAGCCGCTGGGCGATGACGGCGATCAGGTCGCTGTCGGCCACCATTCCTATTTTTACGGCGTCGGGAAAGATATCCGTGAAAATGGAATCCAGCTGGCTTTCAAGAAACTCGGGCGGAACCGTCAAAATTCCGCTGACCCCCGTGGTATTTTGCGCGGTCAACGCCGTAATGGCGCTCATGCCATAGGCCCCGTGGGCCGTAATGGTCTTGAGGTCCGCCTGAATTCCCGCGCCGCCGCTGCAATCGGAGCCCGCGATTGTCAATATTTTAAGCATCCAAAATCCCCTCCGCTTCATAGAATGTCTCAATCACAAGGTCGGTCAAAGCCTTGACGGCGTCCCGGTTTTCCCGTTCGCTGTCATCCAGAACCGCCACAACCGGAAATCCGGCCAGTCTCGCTGTCCGGACGGCGTGCAGGGCGTCCTCAAACACCAGGGTCTCTTCGGTCTTTGTACCCAGATATCCGGCGGCGTGTTGATAAATAAAAGGCGTGTCTTTGGCGGTTTCGAGCTCGATGGTCGTAAAAAGTTCCGGGAGATAAGCGGAGATGCCGCAACGCTTGAGGGCGGGTTCCACGAGATAGCGGTAATTGGAGGTGGCAACGCAGCCCGGGATGCCCCGCTCAGCCAATTTTTGCAAAAATTCCCGGACACCTGACTTCGCCTGCACTTTGTGAATATAAAAATCCTCCACCAGTTCCGTGATTTCTTTGGTAATTTGCGGGATATCCTCCCGCAGATCATAGGTTTCCTTCAGATACCTCATGACCCCGTCCATCCCGAAGCCCTGCAAATCATGAAACAGTCCGGGCCGCGCCACAATTCCCTTCTTTTGCAGATACCATTCTCCGAGGTTACGCCAGATGGACATGGAATCAAGCAGCGTCCCGTCGGCGTCAAAAATGACTCCTTTGAATTTTCCCATACTAAACGCCTCCTTTTGGCGGGATCGGGCGAAAAATTGCATCTTTTCAACGTGAAAAATTTTTCTCCGCAACCGCCTTCAAAACCCTGCATTCCTCTTCAATATTCCGCGCCGCGAAAATGGCCGATACCAGCGCAACACCCGCGATTCCTGTTCCGCGCAGCTTTTCCATATTTTGCTTCGTAATCCCTCCGATGGCTACGACCGGGATCCGTACCGCCTTGCAAATGGCCGCCAGCGTCTCCCGGGAGACCGTATCGGCGTCAAGCTTTGTGGCCGTGGGAAATACGGCCCCGACGCCCAGGTAATCGGCGCCGCATTTTTCGGCATACAGCGCGTCTTCCACGGTCTGGGCCGATACGCCCAAAAGCATATCCGCGGGAATTCGCTTCCGGACAACATCCACAGGTCCGTCGCTCTGCCCGATGTGTACCCCGTCGGCCTTGGCGGCAATGGCCACATCCACGTTGTCGTTGACGATGAAGGGGACATGGTACCGCCGGCAAATATCCCGGATTCCCGGCGCTTCCGCCAGAAATTCCGTCTCCGGCAGGTCCTTTTCCCGCAACTGGACGCAAGTGACGCCTCCTTTGAGCGCCTGCTCCACCTGTTCCGTCAGGGTACTCTCCCCGAGCCAGGCCCGGTCTGTGACCGCGTAGAGAAGGAGATATCCGCTACCGGATTTCATATTTCGCTCCCGCCTCCAGGGCCTCCCCCGTCATGGTAAAGACGGCGTCCAGCAAATACTGCCGAAAAGCGCCGTTTCCGTCTTCCGTTTTCATCCGGGCCCGGGCGGTTTCCCCGGCGAGACCCATGGCAACCACAGCGGCCGCCGTCGCCTCCAGAGGCGCGGCGGGATTTGCCGTGACGTATGCGGCCACGAGAGCCGAAAGCATACATCCGGTTCCGGTAATCCGGCTCATGGTCGGATGGCCGTTTCGGATCACGAAAACTTTTTTGGAATCGCCCACAAGGTCAATGGCCCCGGTCGCCGCCACCACGGCGCCGGTTTTCTCCGCCACGGATTTGATGAAGGCGATGGCCGCATCGAGGTTTTCCTCGCTGACCCGGTCCGCCACATTGGCGTCGACGCCCTGAGTGGACCCGGAACCCGCGGACACCGCTTTGATTTCCGAAATATTGCCGCGGATGACTGTAAAGGGGATTTCCGACAGCAGCCTCAGAGCCGTGCCGGTCCGGAGGGCGGAAGCCCCTGCCCCCACGGGATCAAGTACCGTCACATGCCCGAGTTCCGCGGCCTTTTTCCCGGCCAGAAACATGGATTTGATGGTGCGCTCATTGAGCGTGCCGATATTGATGACAAGACCGCCGCAGATGGCGGTGATTTCCGCCGCTTCTCCGGCGTCGTCGGCCATAATGGGGGCGCCTCCCGCCGCTAAGAGGATGTTGGCCACGTCGTTGACGGTGACATAGTTGGTGATGTTATGAATCAGGGCCCCTTTTTTCCGCAAATTTTCCAATTTTTCTTTGAACATTTCATTCTCCTTTCATGAGGAGGCGCAATGTGCGCGCCTACGCATTTTCAATTCTCAATTCTTAAAAAAGATCTTCCTCACAATAAAACAAATCCCCCCCGTCAAAATCATGACCGGCAGTGTATTCCCCAGAGGCGTATCCATCTTTAAAAACAACCGGTACAAAATAAATCCCGCCAGCCAGATCACCAGATTCCCCCAATCGAAATCCCGCCCCGCGGCGTCCCGCTTCAGGATAAAAAAGTCCGCGATGAGGATCGCGATCATGGGCGCGAAGACGGAGCCGATCAGATAGAGGAAGCCCTCCATCCGGGTGATCGGCGTGAAGACCGCCAGCAAAACCCCGATGACGCAGATGACGGCGGCCGCGGGCTTTTCCCGGAAATTCCGGGAGATGCTCTCGCTGCTGACCCCCGCGGACCAGACATCGAGAAAGGTCGTGGTCACCGTGGAAAAGACAACGATGAAAAGGGCGATTGCCGCAAGGCCCACGCCGGCCATGATCTTTGCGATATCGCTTTCCCCAGTGTAGAGGGCGGCGCCCATGCCGATGACGTACATCCAACAGCTTGTGGCGAAATAGACGAGGGCGCTCACGGCAGGCGCTTTCCCCGGATCTCTCGAGGAGCGGGTGTAATCGGAGATCAGCGGCAGCCAGGATAGGGGCATGGCGGCCGACAATTCCACCGCGGCCCCGAAGGAAAGCGCTTCCGCCGAGGGGAATGAGCCGCCGCCTTTGAAGACGATGGTGGAAAGGACCAGGGTCAGCAGAAAAAGCGCGCTCATGGCTACGATATTCAGCTTTTGCAAATGTTTGAAATCAATCAGGATCCAGAGAAGAACGAGCGCCCCGATGGCGCATTCCCACAGAGGAACGCCGAAAAAAGGCGCGGCCGTCGCGGCGGCTTCTCCGCCCGAGAAGATCATCACAGCGGTCCATCCTGCCAGTTGCAGCACGTTCAGCACGGAAAACAAAAGGGCCCCCTTCTGCCCGAATGAGATCTTTACGGTTTCCATGGCGCTTTTTTCCGTCCGGGCACCGATGACGCCCGCGAGATAGAGCAGCGCGCAACCGATTACATGACCGATCAAAATCGCCGCGAGTCCTTTTCGAAAGCCCAGCGGGGCCAGAAGCGTCCCGGTCAGAATTTCGGCGATGGAGACGGCCGCCCCGAACCAGATGAGTCCCTGGGCCGGCGTAGATATTTTTTCCTGTTCCATAATTCCTCCTTCTTATTTGTGTAATATTGGGGAATAGGCCATCGCGGCGGTTTTTTTCAACAAAAAAGGTTGAAATTTGAATTTCAACCTTTTACGTGCAATGTCAAAACTTCCTCCGGCGGCATTATCCGCATCAGGTTAAAAGGGTCGAATAAATTCCTCTCAGCCGGTCCTCCGGCTCCCCTGTTTCTTTTGTATTGTGTTCCGGAAATCTCAAGTCGTCGAAGCGTTCGCGAAGGGATCCGTAAACGTGCGGGACGCAAACTCCGTGTCCAGCGTGTAAATCTGGCTGACGTTGTCGCCGATGAGCTTTAATTTTGTGAGGATTTCGTTGGCCGTGGCCTCTTCCTCCACCTGCTCGTTCACATACCACATAATGAAGTTGTAGCTGGCGTGGTCGCTTTCCTTCATGCTGACCGTGGCGATGTTGTCGATCCGCTCCGTCACGTAGCGCTCGTGTTTCAGCACGTGCTCGTAGACTTCCACGAGATTTTTCCAGCTTCCCTCGGGTTTCTTGACGGCGTCAAACTCCGGCAGGTAGTCCCGGTCCAGCAGGAATTCGTAGATGTGCGTTCCGTGGGCCATTTCTTCCTTGGCTTGGATTCTGAGCCAGTTGGCAAAGCCTTTGAAGCCTGTCTGGTCGGCCCAGGCGGACATGGCCAGGTACAGGTAGGCTGAGTAAAATTCCGCGTTGATTTGGTCGCTCAATACTTTTGCCACATTTTCTTTTAACATGCGTATCGCTCCTTTGTCATATCAATTGGTCTGATTGTGTAGAATAGGGTCCGGCAGTCCCGAGGGGCTTCCGGAATCCTCAAGCTAGTTCTTTCAGTTTTGCGTAAATCGCTTCAAAATCAGGCTGTTCAGTCACTTCGGGCACATATTGCGCCCATACGACTTTGCCTGCGCCGTCGACGATAAAGACAGCCCGCGTCAAAAGGCCGAGCTCATTGATGTAAGTTCCCGTGGCGTCCGCGAAACTGTGCAGATGGTAATCGGATAACGTCTTGACGGCGTCAACGCCCGCTCCCGCGCACCAGCGTCCCTGAGCAAAGGGCAGGTCCACGCTGATCACATAGATGGAAACGCCCGGTAATTCCGCGGCTTTTTTATTGAAAGTCTTCGCTTCCAGGTCGCAGACAGGCGTATCCAGGGAAGGAACCGTGAGAAAGACTCGGATTCCCTTCGTGTCGGCCAGCTTAAAGGGGGAAAGGTCGTTGGCTGTGACGGTAAAGTCGGGCAGCTTGTCCCCCGCTTTCAGTTGCGTCCCTTTGAGCGTCAATGGATTTCCACCAAAAGTCACATTCATAAATGTTTACCTCCGTTTTTCAGAATTTCATAAAAAATGAAGCGTAACATCCGGTTGTAATCGTGTTCATTTTTCCTTTCTTAATTATAGCACATTTTTCTTTTTTTGCAATACGGAAGAATTTTTTTGAAAAAATTAAAATTCCTTATTCCCAAATTCGCTTTTTTGTGCTATAATATTAAAGCTGTGCGAATGAAATCATGCAGCGCCTTGACGGAATGTAGTTCAGCCCGGTAGAATGCTTGCATGGGGTGCAAGAGGCCGCTGGTTCGAATCCAGTCATTCCGACCATTGAAAAATAAAGCCTTCCGGGTAGAAATCCGAAAGGCTTTTTACTTTCTGCGAATATCCCTTCCCCTCTTTCCTTCAGCCCCCGCAAAACCCTTGCGTCTAAAAACTGATCACAACCTTGGCTTTTTTCCCCGATTTCACAACCTCCAACAAATAATGCCACCAGGCGTAATTGTCTTCCGGCAGGGTGCGGATGCAGCCGTGGGTCGTGGTGGCGGATCCCACCGAAGGCGGCCCGGACTTCAACTGCGTCGTTCCGTGCATCCCGACGCCGCCGCGGATCGTGATCCAGAAGGGTCCCAGGGGATTGCTGGGAGCGCCGCCGGGAATTCCTTCCTTATGCCACGGCCGATTTTCGACAAAACTCCCCGGGTTCAGATAAAATGTGCCGCTTGGCGTGGGAATCCCCTCGCTGATCCGGCTGTTCTGATAGGAAACGGGTCCCCGCAGCACAACGCCTCCGGCTTCGTCAAAGAGCGTATAGGCAATGGCCGTCTTATCGACAAAAAGGGTAGTTTCCCCGTTCAGGTTGTCCGGTCTGCGGATTTCCACATAATCAGGCAAACCTTCCAGGATCGCGTCGGCTTTGAGCCATTCGGTCTTGGGATTCAGATTGAAAGCAACGTTGCGGCGTCTCGAAGCGATCAGCATGGCCATCTGTTCGCCCCATTTCTCTTTTTCCCAGGCGATAATGTAAGGATCCACTTTTTTCGGGGGGCGGTACCAATTGATGTGCCACAGCCCCTCGCCCTTCTCAGGCGGAGGAGGCGGCGGAAAAAGCAGTTCCGCCGGTATCGGCGCCGCAGAGGCCGTCTCTTTTTTCGCGCCGGTACAAGAAGTGAAAAAAAGCGCAAGCGCCGGAATTATCAGGCTGATGATGATTTTTCGGTACGGAATTTTCTTTGCCATCGCGACCTCTTCCTTTCTGTTTTTTATTTTTTTGCCATTTTTTCGTAAAAAGGGTCCATTATTAATTATAATGGATTTTGCAGAAAAATGCAAGAAAATTTGTCATTTTTGACATATTTTTTGTTTTACGGTTCTTTTTGCAATTTTTTTTGACTTTTTCAGCCAAAGGGAATATAATGAGATAAGAAATTTTTGCCCCCTGTGTGAGTGTTTGAAGCAAATAATTAATGTAGTGGAGGTTTTCCATGAGCATGAAAGCAATAGAATTTGAAGCAACGTACAAAGATGGCGCGATAATCGTTCCGGATAACCTGAAGAACAGCTTTGGTTCCTCATCTTTCAGGGTGATTGTCCTTCAGCAAGAAAAACAATTGAAAACATTTGATGGCAAGAATCTTACACCAATGATTGATACAACAGGGTTCAAGTTTGATCGGGAGGAAGCACATGAGCGATAATGTGTTCATTGATACAAACATAGTTGTCTAGAGGATTTGAGCGATGGACAGATAATAGATGGTTTGCTTAAGATTAAGAATATACTTAAGAATCAGTTGCTGATGTAATGATTCTTTTATCGTGCAACAGTACGTAAGGGCTTTGCCAGGATCCGGATTCGGTACAGGACCGACAATGGTCCTGCTTTTTTTTTACCCAAAAATAAATTCCGCCTGTTTCCTTAGTCGCTTAAAGAAGCGCGCCGCGAAATGTTTACTACATTAGAGTTCTATTTTTAGAAGAGGTTTTCTTGTGATTTGCTTGACAAAAAAAAAAAAAAATGGTACAACATTGGTATAAAATCCAAAGAAGCAAAGACCATTTATGAAAAAATTATGAAATGCTGAAGATACGCCATTCACACTGGACTGCCGCATAAACGCGATCCCCGGGTCCGGGGAATCGTTTTTCTTCTTTTGTGTGGGTGTCGATTCGTTGACATTCATCAGGTTACAGAGAACGAAAGAACATGGTAATAAGGAGGAGAAAATGGAACGGATGCGGAAAACGGAAAAATCGCTCGGACGCTTTATCGCGCGAAGAAGCGCCTGCATGGCATTTTTGTTGGTCGCGTTTATTGTCGGAGGGAATCTCGCTGTGGTGAAGGCGACGGATTCCGCTTTGACGCCTCGAGAAGATCTGCTCGGCGCCATTCAGGCGCAGAAAGAGGAAATCAAGGGGCTGATTGCCGGGAATGAGGCGAAAATCAGGGAACTCAAAGCGGGCAGACTGCTTGATCTCCGGCGGGCGGATTTCTATTCGAGACCCGTTTACCCGAGTACGCAAATCTTTTTCAATTATTGGATCGGGAGAAGCGGCCGCATGAAAGACAGGACCGAGGCGGAATTTCAGGGAGATATTGAATATATCGTGGATTCCATGGGCGGAAAAGTCCTCGCCGACGCCGAGGCGAAAAAGCGCCTGCAAGGGACGGCTATGGAGCGGCTGACCGCCGGGAACGGGACCGTCGACGACGACAGAAGGTTTGAGGAAACCATCGACGTGGGGGCCAATGTGAAGCCTGCGGCGCCTTTTATTCCCCAAGTGTCCGTCAGCATACCGCTCAGTGTGCAAGCGCCCTCCGTAAGTTTAGGGACGCTGCCGAATCCCGCGGTAACAGCTATAGCCGCCCCGGTGATTACGCCGCCCGGGGGAATTTCGACGATTACGCCGCCCAACGCGCCCCTTGTGAATGTGACGACGCCGGGGGCTATCAGTGACGTCAATGTAAGCGTTGCTCAGGTCGAGGCGCCGACTGCGCCGAGCGTCGCGGCAAAAACGGTGACGATCCCGGTTGCGCCGACAGTGACGCCGCCTGTGATTGAGGAAATTAACCCGAAAGCATTACAGTTGGGTTCTGGCTCGTATTCTGGGGCAACGTACCATTGGAGTAGCATCAATTCGGCCACTGCTACATCTAATATAGCCGCATTAGTTTCTCCCGCCGACGTAACAACTAACACTAACGGCTACATTGGTGTATGGGGGATATCTGCCTCTTCAGCCGCAAATAATACCATTGTTATGAATAAAATTATCAATGTAAAGGTAAATAACGCCCGCGCCATTATTATTGACGAAACAATCGGCGGAACAAATTATTCGATAAGAGGAACGATTAGTCTTTATAACGAAAAAAACACTGCGATTGACTTACAGGGGACACATACCCCATATGCTGGTTACAGCACATCTATAAATGCAGGATTTAATACATGGGACTTGCTGGCAATCACAGAAATTGCCATTGATGGATCCATCTATGGTTACAACAATCAACAATCAGCTATGGGTTTCAATAATTATGATTCGTCCAGCAATAATACCCTGACTAAGTTTGTCAATAACGGACTTATCGAAATGACCGGGAATCAAAGCATGGGTCTGCAACTGAAACCTGAAATTGCGGTTGCTGGAAACAGTCGCGGAAATGTACTGATGAGGGCGACGAATAATGGTACAATTAACATCGGAACCACGAGCACGAGCAGCAATAATTCTTATGCTCTTTCGACCGTTGCCTATGCTGATAATAATACCAATCCTATTGGGAGACATTCAAATCCGGATAATGCCAGCGGACTCTCCAACAATGGCATCATCAATATTTATGGCAATGAATCCATCGGAATCGCGCAGTTTTTCCCGATTCAAAGCGTCAGAAACGAAAGCGGGGCCACAATCAATATAAAAGCCGGAACAAAAGCGATCGGCGTCTATACCGAGGTAGCAACAGCATATCTGAATGCAGGTGATACAGACACTGGCGGGAAAAAACCATCGGATTATGGAGCATCCGGATCGGGAACTCCAACCGTAGAAGTTGATGGAACCATTAACGTTGCTATCGCAACAAGCGATACCGCCACGAATAGCGCAGGCGTGAGAACCGGCAAAACAGACGGCAAGATAACCATAGTCAACGATGGTTCCGGCGGCGGCGGTACTATCTATGTCGGGGGTTCGGATAACTACGGAGCCGTGCAGGCGTCAACAGCCGGATTGATCAATATCGAATCCGACGCAAGCATTTCCGTCAGCGGAACAGAAGATATCGGCTATGTCTTGATGGACGGAACCGGCAAAAATGAAGGGACCATAACAGCCACATCC
The DNA here is from genome assembly GCA_031272945.1 of Fusobacteriaceae bacterium. Classification (GTDB taxonomy): domain Bacteria; phylum Fusobacteriota; class Fusobacteriia; order Fusobacteriales; family Fusobacteriaceae; genus JAISST01. Next base: position 7,166 of record JAISST010000034.1, on the reverse strand, counting down.
CTTGCTGCGACTTCCGGGAATATAGGCTTTTTCGGACAAAAGGGCACATTTACAAATGACGCCACAGGAACTATAGAAGCAACCGGAAAGGACAGCATCGCGGTTATCCTCAAAAAAGATACTGCTGCACCTGTGTTTAACAATAACGGCGCAATCTCCATCGGACCCGGTGCGGATAGCTCTCAGCCGATAATTGGCGTTTACAACGACGGCGGCACGTTTACTATGAGTTCTATCGGGACAATTACGCTTGACAACAACACGCAAAAAGCTGTCGGACTCTACAACGTCGCCGGGACTGCCACGATTGCAGGAAAAATCACCGTTGGCGATACGACCGACACAACGTCCTCTATTGGCGTCATAGCTTCAAGTTCGGCTCCGGTCAACTTCGATTCAGGCGCTTCATTGGATTTGGGGGAATACGCAATCGGACTTTATTCTACAGATAATAATCCGGCAAGCTTTAAGTCAACATCGACGACAGATCCTGTTCTTGCGGTCGATCTTGCTACCGGCGCGGTCTTCATGTACTATGACGGCGGGACGCCCACGGTAAATACGATCACGTCGGCGGTATCATTCACAACCCTGAGCGACAACGCCTCCCTGATTTACGCCGACAAAACCGCCACAGTCACCGTTGACAATCTTCAGAGTATTGCGACCACCTACGGGACCAACGATGGATTTATCCCCTATGTGGCCAACGGCAAGGCGAAAATCATTCTGAATAAAGATCTGACCACAAACGGCAAAGTGGGAATGGCCGCCATGGCCGATACGGCCCCGCTCATATTGGACGGCGGCGATATCACCGTGAACGGCGTTACCTTGAAGATGACCGGCGACAATTCGCGAACAGCCACAAGCGATGTGGGGATTTACAGCAACGCCGGAACAATTGTCAATAACGGAACCATTTTTCTTGATTCGAAGAATAAAGGCATGACAGGCATTTTTGCTGAGGATTCTGCTTCTCTCACAACAGGAAGCGTCACCAATAGCGGAATCATCACGCTGGATGGAAACGCTACCCGCAACATCGGCATATTTACCCAGGACAACACGAAGGTTACCCAAACCGGGACAATCAACATTATTACGGATAAATCCATCGGCATCTATGCGAAGGATTCAGATGTTGTCCTTAATCTTACCGGCGCCACGAACATCAAATTCGAAGATGGTTTATCGAATTACACAACAGGCTCCATCGGCATTTACAACAATGGAAAGAAAAAGATAGACATCGGGGCAAACGTGACCTTTACCTCACCCAATGAGAACAAGAACATTCTGATTTACAGTGAAAAGGAAGGAACCATTGATAATACCGGAGGAAGTACGATTACCGTTGACGGTGTTTCACCTGCCACAACGTATGGCAACGCCACCATCGGCGTCTACTTGGAAGGTACTGCGACAGCCCCCAACATTTTCAGCGGTACGGGCGGCACGCTTTCTGTATTGAACAAAGCCGTAGGCATCTATTCCAACGTATACAACAAAATGACGCTGGGAACCGTAACCGCAACAGGCTCGGGCACCGTTGGCGTATTTGTCAGCGGAGACGGATTGATTTCCGGTACAGTGAAACCATCAAGCAGCGCCGTAGGCATTTTCGGCAAGACCGGCAAACTTACCATCGACACGGCAAAACTCTTTATTACGCTTGACTCCTCGGGCGTCGGCATGTATATGCAAGCCAATGCCTGGGCCACCGGGGCCGATATTGAGATCGACAACGCCGCAAGCGCGTCCAACGTGGGGATTTACTACGATCCCACCAATACGACGACGATACACGACACCAATGTGCTTCTCACCGGAAGCAATCCCGTTATGGGCATCTACGTCGCCGACGGCAAAACCTTGACCATCGCAAAGACCATCACCATCGACGCCGCTGATTCTGTCGGAGGGATGGCCGGAAGCGGATCGACGCTCATTCTTGGCTCCAACGGGGAAATTAATCTCAATGCCGCTAAAAACGTTGGTCTTTATACGGTCGGCGGAACCATTACAAATAATGGGGAAATCACGGTAGACACAACCATTACTGACGCCACCGGCATGGCTGGTATTTCTACAAATACGCCGTCTGCGACTACTGCTACTGTGAAAAACGCCGGGACCATCAATGCGGATAAGTCCACCGGCATGTATCTCGGAGGGACAGGAACAACAACGGGCGCCAATACAGGGAACATCACTGTTTCTACCGGAACAGCCGTGTATATCAACGGAGGGAGCAGCAAATTCAATGGCGCGGGCGGAACCCTTACGACGACAGGTATCCACGGCATCGCTTTGTATTTGGATAGCACCGCGGCTTCGGCCGTCACAACCCCCGGCGCTTTGAACCTCGCGACGGATGGCATCGCGGTTTACGCCGCGAACAATTCCCCTGTGGACTTTGCAGTGTCTCTGTCGGGAACGGATATCATCGGCGTAGTTGCTTCAACCGGCGCTACCATCGCACAGAATGTAAGCGTAGGAAACGGCAGCGTCGGTATTTATGTCGTGGACAGCACCGTTGGCATTGGTTCTGCGGTATCCGTCACAACAGGGTCGAGCACAACACGAAACCCTGTGGGCATATTCCTGGCAGAAAATATCGGCGCTTATACCATCAACGGAACAACCGTTAATGCTAAAAATGGCATCGGGATCTTTGTCGAAGGCGATCCGGCTATATTACCGACTCCGACGAATTTAACGCTGCAAAATGCAAATGTCACCACTGAAAACGGCGTTGCCGTGTTCGTGGACGACAACGCGACGCTTACCACCGACGGCGTCTCTTTGAACATCAAAGGCGGCGAGGGAATCTACATCGCGGCAGGGGCAACCGCCAACGTCGGTCAGAACGCTACGGATACCGTCACTTTCACACCGGGATTCGGCGGCATCGGCATTTACAACGACGGCGGAACCTTGAATCTTGGCGCGAATTTCGCCCAGGTCGGAAACGGAACCATGGCGGCGACCAAAAATGGCAATTTTTCCTATGCGGGAACCGTATCTCTCAACGGCGTGACCGCTCTTTTGGGTATCTATGACAGCGCCATGACAGGCCCCAACACCATTACCAACAGCGGAAATCTCACGATCACGGGAGGCGGTATCGGCGTGGCCGCCATTGAGGGAGGTTCCGCCCCTTCCAATACCGTGACGCTGACAAATTCGGGCGTCATCACATCCACCGGGAAAAACGCGGCGGGACAGCCCTCCATCGCCCTTTACACCGATGCGGCCGATATTGTCAACAGCGGCGTCATCCATGTCGGACAGGACGGTTTCGGAATCTATGACGAAAGCGGAAAGACCCTTTCCAACAACTTGATCCGGATCACAGGCGCGGACGCCACGGGGATCTTTATCCGGGATCATCTCGCAGCCATAAGCGCAAGCAATATCACCGGAACCGCGGCCAAGAGCACCGGCATTGCCCTTCAAAATATCACGGCCGACGGGATCTTCAACGCAGGCGCCGTTACCCTCGGCGATGAAAGCGTCGGAATTCTTGCCGACGACGTTCCGGGGAGCGTCAACGGCGTCACCGTACAGGGCAGCGTCGTCCTGGGCGACGGCAGCGCGACAAAGCGGGCCATCGGCGTGATTGCCAAAGGGAGCGCGCTTTCAAGCAAACTGATGGTGGACCCCAGCGCTTCTTTCACAATAGGAAATACCGGCATCGGCGTCTACGCCGACAGTCTCTCCTCCGTCAGCTTTGACGCCGACAGCTTTGTCTTGGGAACAGACGGCATTTACGCCTACACCACGGGCGGAAGCCTTGCGCTCACAGGCGGTACCGTCCGGGCCGCGGGCAGTATCGGCCTGATCTTTATGGGAGGCGGAAACTTCAGCAACAGCGGCGGATCCGTGCTTGTCACAAACGGCGGGACGGGCGTATATGTACAGGGCGCTGACGTAAATACAATCCCCGACGGATTGGTGACGGTCCAGGGGGGAACGTCCACGGCCGCTCCCTATACCATGGGCGTTTATTACGACACGGTCGCGGGGAGCGTCAGCATTCCGCAAATCAACGTGAGCGCCTATAAAGCCGTGGGCGCCATTCTCAAAAATACGGCGGGGACGGCGACAAATTCCATTACGGTTCCCGTGGGCGCCACAGACAGTATCGGGGTCGTGGCCGAAGGCGCCTCCAATATTACCGCAAACGGCGGGATCAACGTCAGCGGAGACAGAAACGCCGGAATCTACGCAAATGGCGGCGCGGTGGTTGTGAATGGAACCATTGCCCTGGGTCCCTCCACAGCGGATCCCAACCGGGCGGAATCCTCCATCGGCGTATACCAGAAGGGGAATGCATATACCGGGACGGGCGCGCTGCAAATCGGAGATAACAGCATAGGATATTACGGCGTCGGTCTTACGGGCGCGTCGACCCAGACGGGAAATCTCACGCTGGGCGAGTCGGCCATCGGGATTTCCGCGGAAGGGACCGCCGCCGGAGACAGTTTTGTCCTGACGGGGAATATCGTTGCCGGAGACAAGGCCATCGGAATTTCGGGGAAGAATATCGATCTGACCGTGAACGGAAACATGAATCTCGGCGCCGACGGGTCCCTGGGTATTGTCAGCACGGGTTCGGGCCATGTGAACTATACGGGGACGATCACAAGCGGTTCCGGCGGCTCCCTGGGGATCTATAAAAAGACGGGGAACGGCGAGTCCGCCACGGTCAACGCCGGCGGCGCGACCTGGACCGTGGGCGATGCGGGTTACGGGATTTACGCCCTGGCCCAAGGGACAGGGACCATCGTTGTGACAAACAACGCGCCCATGGATTTGAAAAAAAGCTCCCTGGGGATTTACGCGGATGGAGATGTGCAGGTCACCAATAACGCGACGATCAAGGCGGGCGATACGGATTTCGGCGGTGATACGACTTCCGGCCATACGGAAACCCAGAAACATTTGAATTCCGTGGATATCTACGCCGCGGGCGGCGCAACCGTCGTAAACAGGGGCCTGCTGGAAGCAAAAAAAGACCATTCGCTGGCGGTCTACGCTCAGGGAAAGGGCACGCGGTTTACAAATGACGGAGTCATTGAAGTCGATAACGGCGGCATCGGAATGCTGATCCGCGAGGAAGCCGTCGGGATCAACAACGGAACCGTCAACCTCGGCGCCAACCAGCCGACGGACACGTACAACATCGGAATGGCCGCTTATAAAGACGCAAAGATCGTCAATAACGGCGTCATCAACGTCGGCGCGGGGATCGGCATGCTTATCGGGAATAACGGCATTCTCGAAAACAACGGCGATATCTATGTCACAAACGGCGTCGGCATCCAAGGCAGCGGCGTATTTCTCAACAAAGGAAATATTCACTTGTTGAGCGTGTACGCGACGCCGGAAAATATTATCGGCACGGGAATCGCCGACGTAGGGGCCGTACAGATCACTTCGGCGGGCGTTATCACCATCAACGGACAATACGTATCCGTCGGCGGGACCCTTTATACCGACGGCGTACTCATGGTCGACGGGGCATACGCCGATGTGACAAGCGGCATTCCGGTCTTTGACGCCCAAAGTGTTCAAGGGAAGGTAAATATTCTTCCGGATTACGCCCTGACCGGAAACGGACAGACTTACGAGATCCAAAACTTTATCAACGTCGCCCTGACGACGACGTCCGGATCCAAGATCACCCCGATCCTGGGACCCCTTTTTGTGGGGAAAGTCACAACGGGCGGCGACCTCCTGATCGCCAAACGGCCCTATACCGATGTGACCCTCGGAGAGCGCTTTGATACGCTCTACGGCCAGTGGGACGACATTCTCGCAAGCGATCCCTACAGTCCCGACAGTCTGGCGCTGAAATCCCTCAATTATTACCTGGCGGGACTCTATGACACGCAAACATATACGGCGGAATCAGCCCGGATGCTTTCGGAGACCCGGGGAGACATCTACGCCACGATCCAGAAGCGGATGGAAAATATGCAAGACGCCTTTGACGCCTCTTTCGAGGAGTTGATCGGTTCCCGGAACTTTACGCGGGATACGGATAAATACAGCGTGATGTACCGGCAGGGGGACTATCGGGACAAGACCCTCGGCATCGACGACTATGACTACGACATCGCGGGTCTGTATTACATGAAAGACTATGACGGAATGAAATTCGGCGACAAATACGGCTGGAGCGCGGGCTTTGCCGTGGGAAACTTCCGCTTTGACGACGCGCCTGTGCTGCACGCGAATTCCAAAGAACGGATGTACAGCGTTCGGGCGGGTTTGCATCTTGTCAAAGGCTTCCGGGAAAACGACAAGTGGCAGTGGACGTCGAGACTGGAGGGAGGGTACAACCGGCATGAGGCCACAAGACGGTTGGAGCTCGAAACACTGCGGACCAACCGGGCCTCTTACAACACGTGGAACATCTCTCTGAACAACAAGCTTCAGCGAACGATCTTAAGGACCCTGACGGCCCAAATCGGCTTCTACGGCGCTTTGAATCTCGAATACGGAAATGTCAGTCAATTCAAGGAAAGACTCGGCAAAGAAGGGGCTCTGCGTCTGGAAATCAAAGGGAACGATTATTTCAGTATCCGGCCTGAAATCGGCGCTTTGATTCAAAAGAAGTTCTATCTCGGGAGAAAACTTTCGGCAAAACTGGAAGGAAAGCTGGCCTGGGCCTATGAATTGGGCGATCACTACGAAGGAAACCGCGTGCGGTCCATCGGCTCGGAGGGGGATTGGATGCGCCTTGTGGAACCCGAAAAGGATAAACACGCCGTGATCGGAACCGCCGTATTGACGCTGGAAAAGGCGGATCATTACGGGATCTCCATCGAGGTCCAGGGACGGAAGATGAGCTGCAAGGAAAAAGTCGACGCGGCCTGGGGATTCCGCTTGCATTACAAGTTCTTGAACGGACGGTAAAGAGAAGATATCTATCGTTTGGGTAAAAATCGAAATGTCTTTGTAAACCAGACTTTGATGTTACGATTCTGATAATACACCGGGCGGAACTTCCACCGGCGGAGCGCCGCGGTCACTTCGTCGTCAAATCCGAGTCCCTTGTTTCCCGAAAGAATAAGAATCTGCTCCACATTCCCGGACAAACCGACCAGAAATTTCGCCGTGACGGAAACCGTTCCGGAAATACGCATTTGCTC
>JAISST010000024.1 GCA_031272945.1 Fusobacteriaceae bacterium | reverse complement strand
CTCCAGCGTGCAGGTGATCCCGACGCTGACCAAAAAAAAACAGACCTGCGCACTTGATTTATATTGATTGCGCCCCGGAATGCGCTGATTCCATTGAAAATATCATCGCGACGGAGTTGGGCTGCGGCGGCTGGCATCAATTGGAGACTGACCATCGGCATCTGGGCTGTGAAATCCGGAAGCGGGCTGTGTCTGTGTCAAACGGGGATAAGAATTTCGAGTTCGTCCTTGAAGTCAAAATCATCGGGGGAAACCTGATGTCAGCGCGACCCGAGCATCGGAACCGGGTTGGCTTGAAAGACCGGGTGCTGACCGAGTTCGGGAAACGGATTTCTCTGGAGACGGCGGGGTTCAAGATTTTGGAGGCGTTTCACAACAAAGAGAAGACGACGATTACATTCATTACCACAAGCCCGTAAGTCATACGGGCCATCCTAAAACAATAAAAAAGAGAAGGTGAGGACAGAAATGTACAATTTTGACGAAATTATTGATCGAAGAAACACCAACGCCATGAGTACCGACGGATTCCGCGCATATATCTTCCACGCGGATGAGACTATGAAATTTCCCTGGAAAGACGAGGAATTTATCCGGATGTGGGTAGCGGATATGGAATTCGCCGCGCCAGACGTCGTGACCGACGCCGTGAAGGAGCGGTTGGACAAGCGCATATTCGGATATACGAGAGTATTTTGCGGTGAATATTATGAAGCGTTCGTGAGCTGGTGCCGGAGACGTTACGGCTGGGAATTTCCCCAAAAGGAATTGGTGATGTCCAATGGCGTCATTCCAGCCTTGTATGAATTGGTGGATTACATCTGCAAAGCGGACGAAAAAGTTCTGTTTCTGACGCCTTCCTACGCATATTTCAAATATGCCGCCGACCATAACCGCCGGGAATATGTCTGCTCGGATCTGATTGATCAGGAAGGTCGTTATGCCATTGACTTTGAGGATCTTGAACAAAAGGCTTCCGACGGGAAGACAACGCTCTTGATTTTCTGCAACCCACATAATCCAACGGGTCGGGTATGGAAAAAAGACGAGCTGAAAAAATTGGCGGCAATCATTGAAAAAACAGGGTTATGGGTCATATCCGACGAGATCCATTGCGATCTGACAAGACAAAATCAAACGCACATTCCCCTTGGGAAGATCATGCCCGAATATCCGAAACTGATTACCTGCATGGCGCCCAGCAAGACCTTCAACCTGGCGGGAATGATGATTTCCAACATCATCATCCGGGATGACGGGTTACGGGAAATATGGCTCTCGCGGCATTACAACTTTGACAATCCCCTGAGTATCGCCGCGTCTCAAGCTGCATACACGTCGGGGGAGCCATGGCTCAAAGAATTGTGCGCATATTTGGATGAGAATTTCCGATTTACGAAAACGTTTCTTGCAAAGCATCTTCCAAAAGCTGGATTCTCTATATCGGAAGCCACTTATCTCGCGTGGGTGAATCTGAAGGCGTATTTTAACGAAAATGAAAATTTGCCGGAATTCTTTGCCTATAAGGCAGGGGTCCTGCTTGAAGGCGGAAATATGTTCGTCCGACATGCGGATGGTTATATCCGGTTGAATCTCGCATGCCCCCGGGCAGTCCTGGAGGAAGGACTGCGGCGGATCTGTACAGCTGTTACCGGAAACACAACAAAATATATCATCGCAGATGCGGTATAAGGAGGTCACAATGAACGAAATCAGAAGTGAAAAGAATTACAAAGGAATGGCGCTTTTGCCGTTGGTTATCTTTCTGGCGTTGTACGTGGGATGCGGGGTGGTATTCACGATCATGGGGGTGAAGAGTCCCTTCGGACAAATGCCCCGATACGTTGCGGTGTGGGCCGCGATTATGATTGCGGTGGTCTGCTATGATCGGAAAACGGCCATCAGCAAAAAAATTGATATTTACAGTTCCGGGGCCGGTAAGCCCGGAGTCATGTTACTTGGCATTATCGTGCTGATGGCCGGGGGCTTTCAATCGGCGGCTGCGGCTATGGGCGGAAAAGAATCCGTGGTCAATCTGGGTCTGACCCTTATTCCACAAAACTTTCTGATTCCGGGTATATTTATCGTAACCTGCTTCATTTCCACCTGTATCGGAACGTCCATGGGAACGCAGGTCGCCATGATTCCCGTGGCGATAGCCGTCGCCAAAGGGGCGGGGATCAATGTGGCCATGGCTGGCGCCGCAGTAATCGCAGGGGCTTATTTCGGGGATAATCTTTCGATTATTTCCGACACGACAATTTGCGCCACAAAAGGCGTCGGCGCCGATATGAAGGACAAGTTCAAAATGAATTTTCTGATTGCGCTGCCGGCGGCTATCCTGACAATTTTGCTCTATTGGATCATGAGTACAAAATCCGGAGGCGCCGTTGACAAGGGGGGTCTGCACTACAGTGTTATGGCGGTTTTGCCCTATGTCACGGTTCTGGTCACGGCTATCGTCGGTCTCGACGTCGTGCTGGTATTGCTCATCGGGATATTGATGACCGGAGTTATCGGTATTGCTTCGGGAAGCGTGGGATTCTTCCAATGGGCAAAGGCCATCGGCGCGGGAATGGAGGACATGTTCTTCCTCTGCGTATTTTCCTCTTTGATATCCGGTTTGATTGAGCTAATCAAGTATTATGGCGGAATTGAGTGGCTGACCACGACGATGCTGGAAAAAATCAGGAGCAGAAAAAGCTGCGAGTATTTTATTTCCCTGATCTCATTGGCAATCGCGGGAACGACGCTGAATAATACCGTTGCGATTATAATTTCCGCGCCCATCGCGAAGGAATTGGGCGGAAAATACACCATTGCCCCGAAACGGCTGGCCAGTTTGCTGGATATTTTCTCCTGCGCCATCCTGATGCTTGTACCCCATGACAGCGGATTCCTGCTGGTTCAGCAATACGGGGACGTAAGTTGGTTGGAAGTCGTTAAATACGCGTTCTATCCGGTATTGCTTCTGCTGTTCACCTGCATTACCATTCAGGCCGGACTGCTTCGCACGCCAGAAGAAAAAGCCGCCGCACTGGCGGACAGCAGCAGGAAATAAAACAACTTTTGGAAGCGCTATATATCATATCATGGTTTAAAGGAGGATTTTATGAAAGTTATTGTTATCGGAAGTCATTTATGCCCGGATACTCTGTTTGCCCTGAATCAATTGAAGGCAAAGGATATTGATTTTGATTTTCTGAATTTATCGGCAAGTTTCCCCGCGTTGAAGGCATTTTTAAACGCAAGGGAAACTGAACCCGCCTATGATGCGGTAAAGGTCGCAGGGGGGATTGGCATCCCGTTTTTCGAGCTGGAAGACGGCACGAAAACCTTTGATTTGAAGCTGGTGTTGAGTAAGGCTTAAACCGGCAGGGAGGCCTTTTCTATGGATAAAACAAAATTTCTGGAAAATCACCTTGTCCGTCGTCATGGTACGAATTGCTACAAATGGGATGATTTGGAATCCAAATTCGGCGACAAAGACCTGATTTCCATGTGGGTGGCCGATATGGATTTCAAAACCAGCGAACATGTGGTCAGCGCGCTGATGGAACGCATTTCGCAAGGCGTTTTCGGATATTCCAACGCTCCCGCTGAATATTGGCGGATTTTTTCCGATTGGATGGAAACGCGGCATCATTTTCTCCTCCGGAAAGAATGGGTTCGTTTTTCAACGGGCTGTGTGACCGGTATCGCCTGGGCGGTAAACGCCTTCACGAATCCCGGGGACGCATGCCTTATCCTGACGCCGGTGTATTATCCATTCCACAATGTGGTAACGAACAACAAGAGAAAATTGGTCAAAGTTGATTTGACCTATCATGCCGGACATTTCTCCATGGATTTCCAGGCGATTGAAAAGGCTGTTATCGAAAATGATGTAAAAATGTTCATACAATGCTCGCCTCACAATCCGGCGGGGCGCGTATGGACGGAGGAAGAGCTTGAAGCGGTTCTGGAAATCTGCAAAAGGCATAATGTCCTTGTGGTCAGCGATGAAATCCATCAAGATATCACTATGAAAGGGCATCCGTTCATTCCCGCCGCCGCAGTCAGAAAAGGCGCATATGCTGAGATTGTGATTACCCTGAACTCCGCGTCCAAGACCTTCAACCTGGCGAGTCTGCCCCATTCCCACATCATCATTACCAACGAGGCGTTGATGAAGCAGTATGACGACTTCGCATCCGCTCTGAACAGGACGGAAATCAATGTGCTGGCTGTGGCGGCAACCATGGCCGCGTATCAGCATGGAGGCGAATGGCTGGATAATGCGCTGGAAATCATCGGGGACAACTACGATTATCTGAAATATACGCTGAATGCGGAGGCGCCGGATATTGCAACATGCGCCCTTGAGGGGACCTATCTCGCTTTTCTGGATATGAGAAAATGCGTCGAGACTGGCCATCTCAGGGAATTTATACAGGACAGATGCAGGTTGGCCGTGGACTACGGGGAATGGTTCGGAGAGAACTGGGCGGGCTTTGTGCGATTAAATCTCGCGACCGATCCGGCTTATGTCCGGCAGGCGGTCCGGAATATTGTGGGAGAGCTGAAGCGGATCTGAAAATTGTGATACGTTATATAAAAAACCCGGCAGCGACTTTGTCGCTGCCGGGTTTTGGCATCAAAGATATCTGCGAAATTGAAATTCGGAGTTGAATGGATTAAGCGTCCTGTTCATTTTTAAATTTCAACCTTCTGTCAACCACTTCTTCAAATTCATATGCCGGAAGCCGTTGTAACTCATATCCAGTTCATCAAGGGACAGGACAATCCGGGGCCAGCCTGTGTCTATGCCTTTGAATGCGCCGAATTCCCTTTCCCTCGTTTCCGAAGACGCCAACAAATAAGTAACTTGCACGTACAGCTGCTCATCTCCTTTTTTAGCCACAAAATCTATTTCCTTCTGTCCGTTTTTCCCGACGGTAACCTGATACCCGCGCCGAAAAAGCTCCATACAGACGATATTTTCCAGCACGAAGGCGATATCATCCCGGTTTCTGCCATAGATGGCCTGCCTAAGCCCGTGATCCGCGACATAATATTTCCCCTGCAGTTTCAGAACGTCTTTCCCGCGCACATCTTCATCTTTGATGTGATAGAATAAAAAGGCGTCTTCGCAGGCCTTGATATAGTTGATGATTGTATCGGTACTGACGCCGCGTCGCTCACTTTTGAAATACTTGGAAAGACTGGTGGCGGAGAATTCCCTGCCGATACTTCCCAGTACGTATGTCACGATTCGTTGCAGGAGATCGACGTCCCGAATCTTGTAACGCCTCGCAACATCCTTCAGTAGGATGGAATTGAAGATATCCCGCAGATAGATCTCATAAGACTGATCAGACAGCGGGAGGTTGTCCAGAAACGGAAATCCGCCCCAAGTGATATACCGCTCGAACGTATTTCCGGGAGAAAGTTGCAGAAATTCCGCATAGGAAAAGGGATAGATCACAAATTCGGCGTATCGCCCGCCGAGATAGGAGGAAAGCTCACCGGAGAGTAGCTTCGCGTTTGATCCGGTGATATAGATATCCGCGTCATACGTTACCCGGAGCGAGCGGATGGCTTTCTCCCAGTCGGCGACATCCTGGATTTCATCGAAAAACAAACGCCATTTTTCCTTGCTGTCGCCGATGATTCCGTCCACATAAGTATGTAACGCCTGGTACGTCAAAAGATGCGCATTTTTGAACAGTTCAAAATTCAAAAAAATCGTATGCGCTTCATCGTCAATCTCTTCCCGGATTTGGTCGAGCATAACGGACTTGCCGCTTCGACGGATGCCGGTGATGACTTTGACGAGATCGGTTCCGATGAAGGGGCGGATTTTCTTCAGATAATGTTCGCGTTTTATCATAGATGTCGCCTCCATAAGGATATTATACATCATTTACAGGCGACAGTAAAGAAAAATTTTATTTTTTATCGATTATAGTCGATGGTATCCATATGTTCCTTAATTCTCAATTCCGACTTTCCATTCACATTCTCTTCCAGATCTTTTTCCAGAAACGTCGCTCCTTCAATGGGATTGTAGACGTAAGCCGGAATCTCCCGGAATCCTTCGGATTCATAAAGGGCGATTGCCGCAGGCATCAGCCCTGTGATGGTATCAAGACGCATTTTGCGGTATCCCAGCTTCAGGGCTTCCCGTTGGATCAAATTGACGAGGGTTTTCCCGATTCCCCTTCCTTTCCAGGCGTCTTTGACATAGAGGCGCTTCATCTCGCAAATCCCGTCCCCGATCTTTTTGAGTCCGACGCAGCCCACGACAACGTCGCCGTCTACCGCCACAAAAAATGCTCCGTCGGGAGCTTCGTATTTTTGCGGAAAATGCTGCACCTCCTCTTCGATGCCCTGAAAGGAGAGATCGCTCCCGATCCAGCGGACGTACTCCCGAATCAGGTTTTTGGTTGGTTCAATTTCCGACGGCTCAAGTCTTTTGTACTGAATGTCATGCATAATGATTCTCCAACTCTGATATGATCTGTTTCCGCTGCGGGTTGTACCGTGGCGTGATTTGGCTGTGGGTCATTATCGGCGGCGCTTTCCTTTTTTATCAAAAGGTTGGCTGTTCTCTGTATTTGTTCAAGTATACCACGGATTAAAAAAAATGTCAAATTTCTACTCATAACCAGAATGATGAATGACGATCCTTGACATTCGGGCGGGCGGACGGTATAATTAAAGTAATAGCAACCATGCTCCGCAACAGGAGAGCAACAGACCGCGACAGGACTGAAAAGCGAGGACGAAGGCCGATGTACAAAATATCCATCCGATTTTT
>JAISST010000150.1 GCA_031272945.1 Fusobacteriaceae bacterium | reverse complement strand
CCCCGTTCCTGCATCATCTTGATAAAATCCACCAGCACGATGGCGTTGTTGACCACAACGCCCGCCAGCATAATGAGCCCGATCATGGCCATAACGTCGATAGGCAGTTTCATCAGTATCAACCCGTACACGACGCCCACGGCGGCCAGCGGAATGGATCCGATGACGACCACCGGCAGCAGGAAGCTCTCAAATTGGGAAGCCAAAAGCGCGTAGATCAGGAAGAGCGACACGCCCAGAGCGAACCAGAGCTGAGACATGGATTTATTCATATTTTCCGCGTCCCCTCCCCACTTGTAAGTGATGGTCGAAGGGGGATTGACTTTACGGAAGGCTTCGAGAAATTTTTCCTGCATGGCCTGATTGCCGATGCCGCCGTCATTGGCCGAAATGGAGACGCTGAAGACCCGGTCCGTCTTCTGGATCTGGGACGTCCCCTCGGCGATGACCACGTCGGCGATGTCTGTGAGCTTTACAAATTCCGTGGGGCTGATGCGGATATTGAGATTCTTGATCTGGTTGATGTCATTGCGCTTTTCTTTGGGGAGCCTTATGAGGACGTCGATTTCCTCGATGCCGGTCTTGATCGTGACGGTCTTGTCCCGGTTGCCGCCCAGGATATAATAGCTCAGGGTCTCGCCCACATTGGCGGGGTTGATGCCGTAACTTCTTATTTTTTCGCGGTTTAATATGATCCGGGCTTCGGTGTTGCCGGGATCCAAGGAGGACTTTACGTCCACGAGACCAGGTTCCTTCACGACTTCGGCGAGAATCTGATCACCCAACTGCCGGAGTTCCGCCAGGTTGGAACCCAATATCTGAAATTCCACGCCCCGGCGCTGCCCGCCCATGGCGTAATCTTCCTTCATGTTGATCTTCATACCGGGGATTTTCTCCACTTCCTTCCGGACTTTCTGCACGATGTCAAAGACCGGCACGTCCCGGGTATCTTTCTTGCCCACGTCGACGTTGACCGAAAAGGTCGTATTCTGCGTCATGGAAAAATATTGCTGGGTGTGTTCCTCCTTCCGGATGATCTCGGTCACCTGCCGCCGGAGCCGGTCGGCCTTGTCGAGGTCGACGCCGTTTCCGAGATCGGCGGTCACGGAGTATCTGCCCTGGTCCTGCTGGGGGAAGAACCGCACTTTAAGCGTCTTGCGGGGTCCCAACATGGTGGCGAAAAAGGCCAGGACCGCCACGGCCACAATGAGGAATCTGTGCCGGATGGCGAAGCGGATCAGACGCATGTAGCATTTTTTGACAAAGCGGAAGATGAATCCTTCTTTCGTAACGTTCATGCGATCGCTCAATATCCGGCTCGAAAGCATGGGGATCAGCGTCAGGGACACGATCAGCGCCGCGATATTGGAAAAGATGATGGAATAGGACAGATCCCGGAACAACTCTCTGGTGATTCCTTTGATAAAGAGTACGGGGATGAATACGATCATGGTCGTCAAAGCCGACGCGATTACGGACATGGCCACCTCGGTCGTGCCGTTATCGGCCGCTTCCATGACCGGCGACTTGATTTCCGTCATATGCCGGTAGATATTGTCCATAACGACCACGGAATTGTCGGTCAGCATGCCGACGCCGATGGAAAGGCCCATCAGCGACACCATGTTCAGGGTCGAACCCGCCATATACAAAAAGGCGAAGGTAAAGGTGATGGCCACAGGCAACGCCGCCGAAGAGATCAGCGTCGCCCGGAGGTTTTTCAAAAACAGAAACAGAATCACGGTGGCTAAAATCAAGCCCTGCACCGCGTTTCGCGTAACGCCCTGGATTGATTTATTGATGTCAATGGAGGTATCAAGCGTGATCTTGTATTCGGTTCCCGCCGGAAGGATGGGCTTCAGACTGTCGAAGGCCTTCAGAACTTCCCGGTTGAGATCAATGGTGCTGCCGTCGGCGGATTTGGTCACGATGAGAACAATGGAATCCTTGTCGTTGAGATGGCCCATATTGGAAATATCCTCCGTCGTCAGGACCACGTCGGCCACTTCCCGGAGGCGTAGCGTATTGCCGTTGGCATGGATGATCATATTCTCAAGATTATCAATATAATCCATTTCCCCCATAAAGCGCATGGCGTACTGCTTATCGCCGGTGCTGACGGTACCCAGAGCCACGTTTAGGGAAGAGACGCTGATGAGGTTGTAGAGCTCCATGGGCGTCAGATTGTAGGCGGCCAATTTGTCGCTGTCAACCTGAATCTGCACCTGCTTTGAACCCGAGCCGAAAATATTCACCTCGCCGATCCCCTCGATGCGCTCGAGTTTCGGTTGAAAATATTGCTCTAAAAAACTCCGAAGCTCAATTTTATCTTTTCCGGAAAAGATGATAACCATGGTGAGATTGCCGGTACCGGCGTCTATTTTCCGGATGAAGGGTTCGTTGGCCGAATCGGGGAAACGGTTCATAAGCTTGGAGATTTCCCTTTGGATCTCGGTCATCTTCATGCCCGCGTCGACGCCGTACTGAAAATTGACGATGATCCGCGACTGGCCGAAAGATGAGGTGGACGTGATTTTTTCGATGCTCTCCACATTGGGAAGGATCTCCTCAATCTGCTTTGTAATCTGGGACTCCACGTCTTCGGGCACGGCCCCCGTCCAGCGGGTCGAGACCGTCACTACGGGGATGTTCATATTGGGGAGCAATTCCGATTTCATGGAAAACATGGCCATGATTCCGATAAACATCATGGCTACCATGACCATGGTCGTCGCCACAGGCCTTTTGATTGAAACACCGGCAAGGGTCATTTCGCCGCCTCCTCTATTTTATCCCCCTCTTCGAGGCCGTAAATGCCGTCGATGACAATACGGTCCCCTTCTTTAATATTTTCATAAGAAATCTCCGTGTACGGCAAATTGGTCGTACCGGTCGTGACTTGATAACGATGAACGGCGCCGTCTTCTACGATGTAGACGTAGCTGATCAAATCCCGGACGAAAACACCGGAATCCTCTATGGAAAGAGTATCTTTTGACCCCACGGGAACTGTTACAATGGCGTACATGCCGTCTTTGATCCTCCCCTTGGGATTGTCTACGGAAATCTTTACGCGGAACTTTTTCGTGGCCGAGTCGGCAATGGGATTGATCTCGAGGATCGTGCCGTCGAAGGATTCATTGAGGGCGCTGATCCGGAGGGTGATGGCTTCGCCGACTTCGATTTCCGTCAACCATTCGGCCGGAAAGCCCACATAGGCTTCCATCTTGCTGTCATCCACCACCGTGAACAACACTTTTTCTTTTTCGATTTTATTGCCTTCCTTGACGAAAAGATTGCCTACGATCCCGTCGATGGGCGCTTTGCCAAGGAGTTTCTCGTAATTGCTCTTGGCGGTCTCGTAATTTCCTTTGGCCGAGGACCAAGCGGTCTCATACGGCGCATATTCCAGGTAGGAAATCAGTTTTTTCTGGTAGAGCGTCGAAAATTTTTCAAAATTGGCCGAGGCAATGTTCCAATTGGTTTCCGCCGTGGAGAAGGTCCCTTTGGTGGCGGGGTCCGAGAGTTCCATGACCACTTCGCCTTTCCGGACTACGTCTCCGTTTTTCTTGTAAATGGTCTCCACGGTGCCGCCCTGCTCCGTCTTGTAGTCAATTTTCCCCTTGGGCTCCAATACAGCGTCCGACGTGAAAATCAGGCTCATTTTTCTTTTGGTGACGAGTCCCGTCTTGACATATTTAATCCGCTCAGGCGGTATCGGCGCCCCGGCGCTTCCGGCGGGACGCGTGGCGTCAGCCGCCTGCGCCTCCCCCTTTTTGATGCAGGAAGAGAAGAGGAGCGCTCCCAGCATGATCATTAACAACAATTTTTTCATTGATTCTTCCTCCGTTTCCTCCGCATTATATTATCAGAGAGCGATAGCGCTCATAAGCGCACATATAATCTACTACTGTCTGATTGTGGTCCACCTGGGCGTTCCGGAACGTCTCCTCCGACTGCAGATAATCCGCCGTGGAGATGATGCCCGCGTTATAACGCTCCCGGTCGATCTCATAGTTTTCCCGGGCGGCCGCAACTGCCCGTTCTTTGGAATCCCGCAGCTTTTCCAGACGCAAGAGCTCCAGATAGGCCGAGGTGACGCCCGTATCAATGGAATCGTCCGTCTGTTTGGCTTTCAGTCTCTCCTGCTCCAATTCCAGCTTTGCGATTTTGTAATTGTCCCGGGCTGTCCCGAAATCAAACACGTTCCATGTCACTTCGATGCCCGCCTGCCAGGAGGCGTCTTCCACAGACCGGTGAAAGGTCGTGCGTTCCGCTCCGTAACTGGCAAAGGCGTTTACTTTCGGCAGCATATCCGAAACAGCGTATCTCCGGGCCGCATCCTGGTATTCGACCATGTATTTTGCCAAAAGCGCCGCCAGGCTGTCTGTACGGGCTACGCGCAGATCCGACTCGAGGTCGATGCCGCGGCTCAGGTATTTGGGGACGTTGAATTCCACCACTTTAATGGGTTCTCCCCGGGGAAGGCCCGTCTTGATCCGAAGCATTTCCGTCTGTACCGATATATTGTTCTGGGCGCCGATGATCTGAGACTCAATTTCCAGAATGGCGTTCTCCGTCTTCAGCAGGTCGGCCTTCGTCACCATGTTGAGGTTCAACTGCTCCGTCTGGACGCTGTAACGAGCTTTGAGCTCCTTCAGGGCGCTTTCGAGACCGTACATGTTTCTCTGATTCCGGACGATGGCCGCGTAATTTTCGATGGTGGCGATCCGTACCTGGACTTTTGTCTGTAAATATTGGATGTCGGCGATCTTTTCGTAAGATTTTGCCCCCTGGATCCCGGCCTTGATGGCGCCGCCCCGATAGAGTGGCTGGGTGATCCGGATGACCTGGGAGTAACTGCTGCGCTCATCGGTGACAACTACGCCCCGTTTTTGCGTGATCTGACGGTCATATTCGCTCGTAAGCCACGAACCCGTATACATCGCTACCGGCAGAGCCGTTTTAAATGCGTTGGATACCCGGATCCGGGCAATTTCCTTACTGAGCTCGGATATCTTAATGTCTTTGCTGTTGTCCACAGCGAGGGCCACCGCCTGCTCCAGCGTCAATTGCCTCGCCGCAAGCGTCATCGCCGCAAAAAACAGCGCCGCCAGTATTTTCTTCATCGTTCCCCCTCAATTCTCAAAATGCCGTCCAACCTTGTTCTCTGTTTCCGGATTGACCATAGTTCAGTCAATCCCCTTTTACCTTACAGGAGTCTTGTGTCTGTAGTATGACTTCCTGTTTTTTTTGTTTCAAGTTAATACTTTCATGATCACGCCGCGGCAGAAATTGATCCGCTCCTCTATATCGGCGCTTTGGATTCTTTTCACGATGACTTCGGGGTCCCGTTCAAAAATGAAGCCGTCCCGCTTCGTGATATAGACGTCTTGCATTTCCAACTGCGCGATCAGCGCCTCAATGACCCGGGCATATTTCACGACGTCTTTCAGGGCGATCCGGACCACTTCGCCGAATTTGACCAGAAGATCCTGCAAAAATTTCATGTTGAGGTCGTTCCGCTTCACCAAAAGACGGCGCGTTTTGGAGGAAAGCGCGTCGATATTCTGCAATACGTACATCATGGCGATCTCCGTCTTGATTTCTTCCCTGTTGCTGCGGATCCGCCTGTCCAGAAGGCGCCCGATGATTTCCTCCAGAGGACCCTGCGTCTGCAGGATTTCCGCGTTCTGTATCTCGATGCGCTCCAGTTTTTCCATGAGGATTTCATCCAAAACTTCGTCTTTATTTTTAAAATAAGTATAAAAGCTGCCCTTGGCAATGTTGGCCGCTTTCGTGATATCGTCTATTGTCGTATTTCGGTATCCCTTTTGAGGGATCAGGTCTTTCAGGGCTTCCACAAGCAATTGGCGCTTGTTTTCCATATTTTGCCTCCGGGCGCAACGCATACACAGAATCTCAATATGTGACATTATAGCAAATGTTGACCATACAGTCAAGATTTATTTTATTTTTCTGACCGGTCGGTCAAAATTCTTGCGCTCTGTTCGGTTTTCAGGCAGTTTTTGTTCGTTTTTTCTTTAAAATCCGTTTTTTTACGGAGGTGCGAATACGCCCCTACCATTGCGGGTTAATTGCACGCCTCGGCGTGGAATCCAACCGGTCTTTATGGCGGTGTCTCGAGAGGTGCGCGGGGCGCCGGCCCCCCAACCCCCCCAAACCCC
>JAISST010000145.1 GCA_031272945.1 Fusobacteriaceae bacterium | reverse complement strand
GACGATCTACCCGGCCTGCGGCAGCCACAACAGCGCGATCCGTCTGACCTGGCAGGAAATCGAAAAATACGCCTCGGGAGACCATGAATGGGTCGACGTCACAAAAGACCGCGACGCCTGATTCCTTAAAATTCGCAGACATGAGAAAACCGGCCGCAGGGCCTTTGAATGCTGAATGGCCCCGCGCAGCCGGTTTTTTATGATTTTTTCTTTTTCTATTTGAGGATCAATTGGTCAAGGGACAGTTTCGGCACAAAATGGTTGTTCTTGTCGTCCCGGTAATACTTCGTATCGCCGTCTTTCACATCGACAATGGTCACGGTATCGGCCGGCTCTCCCAGAGCGATGATGTAGGCGGACTGGTATCCTGTGGGGATTTTGACGATCTTGTCGAATTCCGCCTTGTTATAGGATGCTACAATACAGCCCGCAAAGCCTAACTCATTGGCGATGAGCAGGATATTTTGAGCCGCGATCCCCATGTCAAAGCCCATGAATCCGGGATTATAGTCCGCAAGGTTTTCGTTGCTGACGCAGAGGGCGATATAGGCCCGGGGAGATTCTTCCGGCGTCGGATTCCAGGGGAGCAGCCCCGCGAAACGCACCTGCCCGAAGGCGGCGTCACAGGTCGCAGGGTCGTTCACAAGGAAAAAGCGTAATTTCTGGGTATTGCCCGTTGTGGCGCCGACTCTTGCTCCTTCAATCATCTTGCGCAGCGCGTCCGTCGGGACTTCTTTTTTTGTAAAACTGCGATGGGTCCTGTTTCGGGTTAATTGTTCCAGAATCATAAAAACCTCCTTGTACGCGACAAAAGATAGCGCGTCGCTATCTTTTGTCCTTTATGCGAATCTTGCCTTATTTACTCTTAACCGCCTTGATTTCTTCGGTCAGCAACGGGATGATCTTGTTGGCGTCGCCGACGATCCCCAACGTCGCTACGTTAAAGATGGGAGCGGTCTTGTCCTTGTTGATGGCGATGATGTAATCCGATTCTTCCATACCCGCCAAATGCTGAATGGCGCCGGAAATGCCGCAGGCGAAGTACAACTGGGGCCGTACGGTCTTTCCCGTCTGTCCTACCTGCCGGAACGAAGGCATAATACCCGCGTCCACCATGGCTCTCGAAGAGGAAACCGTGGCGCCGTCCAACTGGTCCGCCAAGGCAAACAGGGCGTCAAATCTTTCTTTCGTCCCGATTCCGCGGCCGCCTGACACGAGAATTTTCGCTTCGGTGATGTCGAGGTTCTTTGCTTCCTTGTGGGGTTCTCCGATCATTTTTACTTTGTTTTTGGAGTAATCAAGTTTGGCGGGGAATTTTTCAATTTTTCCCGTCCTCTTGTCGTCCCGTTCCAGTTTCTGCATGACGCCGGGCCGTACCGTGGACATCTGGGGCCGGTGGTTCGGGCATTTGATGGTGGCCATAACGTTTCCGCCGAAAGCGGGACGGGTCATCAGAAGAAGTCCTGCCGTATCCCCTTCCTCGGAGATATCGAGTTTTGTACAGTCGGCGGTGAGACCTGTGGCCAGCCGCGCGGAAATCCTCGGGGCCAGATCTCTTCCCAGGGTGGTCGCGCCGAAAAGCACGATCTCGGGCTTTTTATTGAGGATAATCTGTTCCAGCGCCTGGGAATAGAGTTCCGTATTGTAATAATGCAGTTCCTTGTCATCCACAAACACTACATTGTCGGCGCCGTAGGCGATGAGTTCCTTGGCCAGAGGCTCCATGCCGCTGCCGATCAGGGCCGCAGTCACGTCGATGTTCCGGACTTTCGCAAGTTCCGTGGCTTTTCCGATAAGCTCAAAGGCGACTTTCTGGATAACGCCTTCTCTTTGTTCCGCAAAGACCAATATTCCTTTATAATCTTTAAAATCCATCTTACATCTCCTTTTTCTTCAGAATTTGTAGTTGCCGCCGGGATATTCCCGTCCGCTAAATGATATGTCTCTCTTTCAGCTTGGACACGATCTTCTCGACCGCGGCCTTCTCATCGAGTTCAAATACCTCTCCGGCAGGTTTCAGCTGCTTCGGGAAGGACTTGTACACCTGTGTCGGAGAACCCGCAAGGCCCAGTTTCGCTTCGTCGATCTTGACGTTGGCCACAGACCAGATTTCCAGCGGATAGGCGGGGTCTTTCTTTTCTTCCAGTTCGCACAGGGTGACGATCCTGCCGACGTTCATATAGCGGGGGGAATTGGCTTCCGCCAGAACCGTAATCAGGGCCGGCAGTTCCACGTTGAAGAGATAGTAGCCGTCTTCCACGACGCGTTTGATTTCCACGGATTTTCCGTCGGGAGCGATGGTAATTTCCTTGGCGTAAGATACCTGGGGCAGTCCCAGATGTTCCGCAACCTGGGGTCCAACCTGGGCCGTATCGCCGTCTATAGCCTGGCGTCCGCCGATGATGACGTCGTAGGGAATCTCCCGTACGGCTGCGGCCAGGGCATTGGATGTGGCAAGGGTATCCGCTCCGGCAAATTTTCTGTCAGTCAGGAGTATGCCGCGGTCGGCGCCCATGGTCCAGGCTTCCTCCAAAATGGCCAAGGCCTGGGGCGGTCCCATGGTAATGGCCGTAACGGTGGTCCCGGGATTTTTGTCTTTTATTTTGAGCGCTTCTTCCAGCGCCGCTTTATCGTCCGGATTCATGATGCTGGGAACGCCTTCCCGAATCAATGTTCCTTTGACGGGATCCAGTCTTACTTCTGTCGTATCAGGAACTTGCTTCATTAACACAACTATTTTCATCTTTTAATCCTCCAATTCATGATTTATTTTTGACTGACGTTCTTTATTTGAACAGATTTCCCGCGATTACCATTCTCTGAACTTCCGATGTGCCTTCATAGATCTCGGTAATCTTGGCGTCCCGCATCATTCTTTCCACGGGGTATTCTCTCGTATAGCCGTAACCGCCGAAGAACTGCACGGCTTTCGTCGTAACTTCCATGGCCGTTTCCGCGGCGAAGAGCTTGGCTCTGGCCGCTTCTACGCTGTAGGGCAATCCCTTCGATTCGTTCCAGGCCGCTTTGTAGATCAGAAGTCTCGCCGCTTCGACTTTGACGTCGAGGTTGGCCAGCTGGAACTGCGTGTTCTGGAACTGGGCGATGGCCCGGCCGAACTGTTTTCTTTCCTTTGTGTAGTTGACGGCCTCGTCAAGGGCGCCTTGGGCGATTCCCAGAGCCTGGGACGCGATTCCGATCCGGCCGCCGTCCAGGGTCTTCATGGCAATGGCGAATCCTTTGCCTTCCTGGCCCAACAGATTTTCCTTGGGTACTTTTACGTCCTGGAAAATCAGTTCGCATGTGGCTGATCCGCGAATTCCCAGTTTCTTTTCATGTTTACCCACGGAAAAACCGGGCATTCCCTTTTCGAGAATAAAGGCGCTGATTCCTTTCGTTCCCTTGGATTTGTCCGTCATGGCAAATACTACA
>JAISST010000116.1 GCA_031272945.1 Fusobacteriaceae bacterium | reverse complement strand
ATCCCCTTGATCGAAAAGCGCTACACCCCGGCCTTTCGGGATAAGATATACAGCCTTTTGACGGAAATCCGGGAGGCGAACGGGCTTTTACACGTCGACTGCCGGAATTACCTGGCGGCGCCCTACCAAGAGGATTCGCTGGATATTTTGAGAATAAAGGAAGAAAGTCCTTTCATACGGCGAAAAATAATAGCCGACTGGCTGACCCGCGGCCGCGGGCCCATGCCATTCATCCATATGAGCCGGGAGAAGATAGAAGATATCCTGCGCCTGTCGGAAAGCCCCGGGACGAAAACCCTCGATATCGGGGGCGGCTGCCGGGTCCGGAAGCGTTATGATACCCTTTCCTTGGAAAACATCGTCGCGACTTATAAAAATGATATCCTGATGGATGACGGGATGGAACGGGAACTGGAGACGCCCGGCGTCTTGCGGGGCGAGGCCTTTGAATTGGGGGCGGAAATAGTCCCCGGGAGAAATTGTGAGGAAGGACCTCATGAATTCTACACCGCGCTGCAAGAAGGACAGACCCTTTCCCTCAGAACAAGAAAAGAGGGAGATCGCTTACAACCCCTCGGAATGAGCGGACACAAGAAACTCAAAGAAATTCTTATCGAAGCGAAAATCCCTGCGGACCTGCGCGACAGAATACCGGTAGTCACGGTCCGGACCGGGGAAAAAGAAGAAATCCTCTGGATCCCCGGCATCAAAAAAAGCGAAACATTCCGGTGGAAGCCGGAAACGAAAGAAGGCATACGTTTATGGATTCGACCGGTCCGCCGGTCACAAAACAAAAACATCGTAAAATAATGCCCCCCGGGGCAGTTCAGAACATAGAAGGAGGAAACCTTTGGAAAAGGATAAAAATCAGTTGGACGACAAAAACCGGGAATCGGAAGATAAAGAACCCGTCCTCCGGGGAGAGGATCCCAAAGAAACCGGGGAAACCGGCGACACAGGGAATCAAAAGGGCGAAAAATCCAATGCCGCCGTGGAAGACAAGGGAGAAGAGGGCGCGGATGAACGGGAACAATCCGCCGGAAAAGACCTGAAAACGCCCGAGGAACTTCTGCGCGAGCGACAGGAGGAAATCCGTCGCAAGTACCGGGAAGATGACGACAAGAAAGAAAACAAAAACCCGCTGGGTCTGAAAGGCAAGATGAATTTCAAGACCCTGATTTTGATCGCCTTCCTGATCGCCATGGCCATGTCCATCCCCACGATCCGGAACGAGCGCAGAAAAACCCCTACCATCGACGTATCCTATACGGAATTCAACGATCTTGTCCGGATCGGAAAGATTGACCGGGTCGAGGAACGGGAGGGATTCGTCAACGGTTTTTACCGGGACGATCCCAACACCTACCGGACGCGGCTTTTGACCATGCGTCTCGGCGAGGACCAGAAGCTGTTGACGGCGCTGGAAGCCAAGAATATCCGGATCAATTCCGTGGCCCCCGAGGCCCCCAACGCGATCCTGGCTATGATCAGCTCGTGGTTTCCCTTTATTCTGCTGATCGGGATCTGGGCTTTCATGATGAATCGCATGAACAAAGGAAACGGCGGAGGCCCCCAGATATTCAACATGGGAAAATCCCGGGCCAAGGAAGGGGAAAACCTCTCGAAGGTCACATTCAAGGACGTGGCAGGCATCGTGGAAGCCAAGGGGGAACTGGAGGAAGTCGTGGAATTCCTGCGGGAACCTGATAAATTTCGGAAAGTCGGCGCGAAAATCCCCAAGGGCGTGCTGCTCTTGGGAGCCCCCGGCACCGGAAAGACCCTTTTGGCCAAAGCTGTGGCGGGGGAAGCCAAAGTGCCTTTCTTCAGTATGTCCGGCTCCGAATTTGTGGAAATGTTTGTGGGCGTCGGCGCGTCCCGCGTGCGGGATTTGTTCAATAAGGCCCGAAAAAACGCCCCTTGTATTGTATTTATCGACGAAATTGACGCCGTGGGCAGAAAGCGCGGCACGGGTTCCGGCGGCGGCAACGACGAACGGGAGCAGACGCTGAACCAACTCTTGGTGGAGATGGACGGCTTTGGAAACGAAGAGACCATCATCGTCATCGCGGCCACGAACCGTCCCGACGTACTGGACAGAGCTCTGCTCAGACCCGGCCGTTTCGACCGGCGCGTCTATGTGGACATTCCCGATATCAACGGGCGGGAAGCGATCCTCAAAGTCCATCTGAAGGGAAAGACCCTGGGGAAGGACGTAAACCTCAAGGATATCGCCAAGCAGACTTACGGCCTCGTAGGGGCGGACCTCGCCAATATTCTGAACGAAGCGGCGATTCTGGCGGCCCGGGCCGGTAGAAAAGAGATCATGATGGTCGATATCCAGGAAGCCACGGAGAAAGTCGCCATGGGACCCGAGAAGAAATCCAAGGTCGTCAGCGAGCGGGATAAGAGAATCACCGCCTTTCATGAGGCCGGGCACGCGGTCGTGACCTGGAACCTCAAGGACGTGGACCCGGTCTACAAAGTCACCATCGTACCCAGAGGCTGGGCCGGCGGCTATACCCTTTCGCTCCCTGACAGCGAGATCGAGCGGACCCACAAATTCAAGAGCGACTTTTTGAACGACATCAAGATCCTTTACGGCGGAAGAGCCGCCGAGGAGATCATATTCAGCGATATATCCACAGGCGCCAGCAACGACATCGAACGGGCGACGTCCATCGCCCACGCCATGGTGACAAAATTCGGCATGGCGGGCAAATTCGGACCGATCCTCCTGGATGCGACCCACGAGGGCGATATGTTCCAGTCCCGCAATTACAGCGACGTCACCGGAAAAGAAGTCGATGCGGAAATCTTCAAGATCATCCATGAGAATTACGCCGCCACCGTGGAATTATTGAAAGCCCATAAGGACAAGCTGGAGCTCGTAGCCGAAGCTTTGGTTGAGAAGGATACCATTGACCGGGAAGAATTCGAAGCGCTCATGAAGAGTTGAGGTGGGAAAAATATGGATGACGACAAATTAAGCCGGGAAATCTCCTATGCCCTGCGCCACGCTCCCTGGAAATATTCCCTGGAACTGGACGAAGAGGGATGGGCCTCCCTTGAAGACTTGATACTGGCGCTCAGGATCACAAAGCGCTTCGGTTTTATTACGCGGGAAGACATCCAGGGCATGCTGGATCGTTCGGACAAAAAGCGTTTTGAGATCAAGGGCAAGCAGATCCGAGCCCTGTACGGACATTCGGTGCACAAGAAAATACGCAAGGAAATCGCGACGCCGCCGGAATTTTTATATCACGGCACGACGAAAGACGCCCTGGCCTCTATTTTCGCGGAAGGACTTCTGCCCGAATCCCGGCAGTACGTCCATTTGTCATCGGATATCGAAGGCGCTGTCGCCGTGGGTCTGCGCAGGGACGAGACGCCCGCTGTGCTCCGGGTGCGCGCCCGGGAAGCTTCCGAAAAAGACGTGTATTTTTATCGGGGAAGCGAAAAGACCTGGCTTGCGAACCATGTGCCGGCTCGGTACCTCGAAGAAATCCCGGGGCCGTTCCCGGGGAAAAACGGGGAGAATTTCTGAGCGAAGGGCGTCAGATCACGGAAACGGTGAAATTTACTGTTGCAAAAATCCAATAAATGTGTTATACTAACTAAGTAATTCGAGCTATGTTGCAGGGATAGCCTCCTGCTACTTGGCCCGGATCAATCTATCACAGGAGGAAAAGAACTATGGCTATGCGAAGCAAAGCGGAAATCATCAAGGAATTCGGAAAATTTGAAGGAGATACGGGATCCACGGAAGTGCAGATCGCCATACTGACGGAACGGATCAATCATCTGACGGCACATTTGCGCATACATCAAAAAGATTTTCATTCCAGACTCGGTTTGTTAAAAATGGTAGGACAAAGAAAACGCCTGCTGAGTTATCTGACCAAGAGGGATCTCGAGGGATACCGGAGTCTCATAGCGAAGCTGGGAATAAGAAAATAGCAGAAAAGACCTATGGAAGAATCGAAGAGACATCAGTCCATAGGTCGGTTTTTTATGCAAATCTTTCACACGGAGGCTTCTTTGAAAAAGTTGTTTTGGATTCTTTGCGCGATCCTTTTTCTTTTTCCGGCGCTCCTTTCCGCAGGGGAGGAGTACATCAAGGGAAAAGTCGTCAAAGTCGAGAAGGCCGTAAGCCCGGAATCGGCGGAAGAAGGCGAGATCCGGGAGGTGTATCCCATGCGGGTGCTGCTCCTCGAAGGGGAGCGGAAAAATGAGGAAGTGTCCATTGATTTTCCGGTATACCGGGAGAGCGCTTACAACATCACGGTCCGCGAAGGCGATTCCGTCGTGGTCTTTTATGATACGGAAGAGGAAAAAGAGAGTTTTTATATTGTGGACGTCGACAAAAGAGGCTACCTCTATGTGATGGGGGTTATCTTCATCCTTTTTGCTCTTTTGTTTTCCCGTCTCAAGGGAATCAAGGGGCTTTTCGCCCTGATTTTGGTCATTGTCGTGATCTACCGCTTTTTCATCCCCTGGATCAACCGGGGCGGTTCCCCCGTGGGGGGGGCGGTGGTCGTGGCCACTTTCGCCTCTCTTGTGACGATCTATCTGATGACGGGATTCAACAGCAAAGGACTTGTGGCCATTATCGGCTCCGTGGGCGGGGTCGTGGCGGCGGGAAGCCTGTCGCTTCTCTTCGTGTATCTGATGCGTCTCACGGGTTATGTGACAACGGAGACGCTCAATTACGCGGCGCTTTTGCGGGAGGTGAAACTCCGGGAAGTGATTTCCGCAGGGGTCATCGTCGGATCCATGGGGGCCGTTATGGACGTCGGCATGTCCATATCCTCAGCCTTGAATGAACTCCGGGAGAAAAAGCCCGATATCTCCGGCAGGGAGATGTTCAGCTCGGGGATGAACATCGGCTCCGATATGATCGGGACTATGATCAATACATTGATTCTTGCCTATGTGGGCAGCTCGCTCCTCACGAATATTCTGATCAGCTTGCAAAAAGAGCAGTTTCCCTTTATCCGGATATTGAATTTTGAGAGCATTGTGGTGGATGTGCTCCGGGCTATGTGCGGCAGCATCGGCATTCTGATTGCCGTGCCGCTGACGGCTTGGGTCGCTTCCCGGATGTATTGTAAACGATAAGGAGAGAAGTATGAAGAAAATCATGAAACTGGCTTTTTGTCTCTTGATTGGCGCGCTCTTTTTGACGGGCTGCGGAAAAGACGCCAAGCGGGGCGCGGACAAAGACGCCCTGATCGTGGCCCAGGGCGCCGACGCCAAGACCCTGGATCCCCACGCCACCAACGATCAACCTTCGTCTGCCGTCGCGATCCAGATCTACAATACCCTCGTCGAACAGGACCCGGATATGAAGATCATTCCGTCCCTGGCCGAATCCTGGACCCAGCCCGATGACACAACGACGGTCTTCAACCTGCGCCGGGGCGTCAAATTTCATAACGGCGAAGAACTGAAGTCTTCGGACGTCAAATTTACTCTGGACAGGGCCATGGCTTCTCCCCAGGTGAATTTTATCGTCGAGGTCATCTCGGAAGTGGAGACCCCCGACGACTATACGGTGGTTGTGAAAACAAAACAGCCCTTCGGCGCGCTTTTGAACCACCTGGCCCACAGCGCCATGTCCATCCTGAGTGAAAAAGCCGTACGGGAAGCCGGGGAAAAATACGGACAGAATCCCGTGGGGACCGGTCCCTACAAGTTTGTCTCCTGGCAGTCCGGCGACAGGATCACATTGAAGGCCAATCCCGATTATTTTGAGGGAAAACCCGCCGTGGAAAACGTCATTTTCCGCAATATCCCCGAAAACCAGTCCCGGGCCATCGCCCTGGAGACGGGGGAAGTGGATATATGCTACGGGATCGACGTTATCGACAAAGAGAGAATCAAAGGGAACAAGGATCTCGTCTATCTCGAGGGACCTTCGCTTTCCATGACTTATATCGGTTTTAACGTACAGAAAAAGCCTCTGGATGACGTACGGATCCGGCAGGCCGTCTGCTACGCCATAGACGCCGACGCCATCATC
This sequence comes from Fusobacteriaceae bacterium, assembly GCA_031272945.1. GTDB lineage: Bacteria > Fusobacteriota > Fusobacteriia > Fusobacteriales > Fusobacteriaceae > JAISST01. Next base: position 1,223 of record JAISST010000116.1, on the reverse strand, counting down.
GAAGCGGTCTGGAAGGGGGCGGCCACCAAGGCCAACTCCATCATCGGGCCCAATGTCTTCGGCTACAACAAAGATGCCCGGCTCTGGACCAGGGATGTGGAGAAGGCCAAGGCGCTTCTGGCCGCCGCGGGCTACCCCGACGGCTTCCAGGTGAAGATCTGGCTCAACGACAACCAGCAGCGCCGGGATATGGCCGTCATCATGCAGGACCAGCTGAAGGAAGCGGGGATCGACATGACGATCGAAATGGTGGAATGGGCCGCTTTTCTGGATGGAACGGCCCGGGGAGACCACGAGATGTATGTGCTCGGCTGGGTGACGGTAACGGGAGACGCCGACTACGGCATCTATCCGTTGCTGCATTCTTCCCAACACGGCGGCGCGGGAAACCGTTCGTTCTATACGAATCCCGCCGTGGACGAACTTCTGGACCAGGCCAAGGGGGAGACGGACCAGGAAAAACGAAAAGCGCTCTATGCCCAGGTTCAGGACGCCAACCAGGAGCAAGTTCCGATATTTCCCGTATGCTACGGCTACAGCAGCGTGGGCTTGCGGAAAAACGTCAAGGGTTTCGTGCTCCGGGCTACGTCCCACTACAAACTCTACGGCATTACGCTTGAAAACACAAAATAAGCAGGCATAACAACAGAATTCACGTATACTAACACTAAGGGGGTAAACACCATGTACAAGTACGTCATAAGAAGATTGCTGCTGCTGATTCCCGTATTGTTGGGGGTTTCATTGCTCGTTTTCACCATCATGTCCCTGACGCCCGGAGATCCGGCCCAGCTGATATTGGGAGAAAACGCGCCGCGGGAAGCCATTGAGCAGCTGCGGGTCAAAATGGGGCTGGACAAACCCTTCCTCGTCCAGTATCTGCGCTTCGTCTGGAACGCGGTGCAAGGGGATTTCGGCACGTCCTACACCACGGGACGGGAAGTGTTCAAAGAAATCTTCGCCCGTTTTCCTGCGACGCTGGAGCTGTCTCTTTGCGCGATGTTCGTCGCCGTTGGGATTGCGATCCCCGTCGGCATCCTCTCCGCCACAAAGCAGTATTCTCTTCTGGACAACGTCAGCATGATCCTGGCCCTGGTGGGCGTTTCCATGCCGGTATTCTGGCAGGGACTCATGTTGATCCTTCTCTTTGCCGTAAAGCTTATGCTGCTGCCGTCGGGGGGAAATGAAACGCAGAAAAGTCTGATCCTGCCCTCCAGTACTCT
>JAISST010000104.1 GCA_031272945.1 Fusobacteriaceae bacterium | reverse complement strand
GTCAATTCGGCCCATGTGTTAGAGGAGTGAAAATTCGCGAAAACCGGAGGTGCTGACAGATGAATTCATCTTTGGATATTTTCGATAAAATATCCCGGAAAGCGATTGACAGTTTACTTTATGCCATTGTGGTAGATCAGAACGGAATCATCACGTGTATGAGCGACAGTTATTTGAACTTGCTCAAGAAAAAGAGAGAAGAAGTCCTGGGGAGACACGTATACGAAGTCATTCCCAACAGCAAGTTGCCCAGGGTTCTAAAAACAGGGAAAGAAGAACTTGGAGAACTTTTTGAAATGATAGACGGAAGTATTTTCGTCTGCAACAGAATCCCCATCTATGAGGAAGGATCCCTGCAGGGAGTTATTTCTACCGCTACTTGTTGCGATTTGAAAGAAATAGAAGTACTGCGCATGAAAATCAAAAATCTGGAAAGAGAAAACCGTTATTTTCGGAATCAACTCAATGAAATCCAGGATTGGAATTTCGAGCAGAAATGTATTGTCGGACATTCCGAACCGATCCAGCGCATTAAAGACGCCGTACAAAAGATAGCCCCTTTCGATCTGCCGGTATTGATCACCGGCGAAACCGGAACCGGCAAAGAAATGATCGCAAACAGCATTCATTACCTCAGCAAACGGCGGGAAAAAAAATTTATCAAAATCAACTGCGCCGCGATTCCGCATGGATTATTGGAATCGGAATTGTTCGGCTATGAGGGAGGCGCGTTTTCAGGCGCTCTAAAGTCAGGCAAAATAGGAAAATTTGAGCTTGCGGAAGGCGGAAGCATTCTTTTGGACGAGATTGGAGAAATGCCTCTGGAATTGCAAAGCAAACTTCTGCGAGTGCTGCAGGAACATAAAATTGAGCGCATAGGCGGCGCCAAGACAATCCATATCGACGTGCGGGTCATCTGCATAACCAATTGTGATCTGAAAACCATGATTGATGAAAAAAGATTCCGCGCGGATCTCTACTACCGGATCAATACCGTGGAGCTCCATGTGCCGTCACTCAGAGAGCGAATAAGTGATATTCCGGAATTATGCGCGCATTTTATTGAAAAATCCAATGTCAATTTAGGCGTACAAGTCTGCGGAGTTGCCGAAGATGTTCTCGCTTCTTTTATGCAGAGTCCGTGGAGGGGAAATATCCGGGAACTGGAAAATACCCTCGAAAGAGGGTGCGCCATGGCCCGGACGGGCGCAATTCAAAAAGAGCATCTGACCTTTGTCGGTATGAAAAACATCGAACCGGCGCAAGAAACGATTCCCGCTCAGTCACTGACTACAAAACGGGAGAATCTGGAAAGGGAGGAAATCCTGAAAACGCTGACCATGACGGCCGGGAACAAATCAAGAGCGGCAAAAATCCTCGGAATGGACCGCAGTGTACTTTACGGTAAAATTGTAAAATACAGAATACAGACGGAAAAATAAATAAGTAAAACAAAGCTTTTACCGGCAGGGAAACCGCCGGTAAAAGCTGATTTTTTGATGTTGTTTCATTTTCCAAAAAGGATATCTCTTGCTTCTTTCGGCGTTGCGATTTCCAATCCGAGCAACTCGGCGATGTCACGAATTTTCTTGACCTGTTCCGCGTTGGATTTTGCCAGCTTTCCTTTTTCAATGAAAAGATTGTCCTCCAATCCGATCCGTACGTTCCCGCCGAGTAACAGCGCGGCGGTCGTAATCTCAAACTGATCTTTGCCCGCGGCTGCGCAGGACCAGACATATTGACCTCCAAATGTCTTTTGCGCCGTATTATGCAAAAAAAGCAAATTGTCAAATGTTGCAGGCAGCCCGCCCAAAACTCCCAATACAAACTGAATATAAACAGGCAATTTCAGAAGGCCGGTCTTCACAAAATAGGCGATATTATTCAGCATGCCGACCTCATAGACTTCAAATTCCGGTTTGGTTCCATATTGTTCCATCAGTCTGATATAATCCTCAATCCCCTGAAAGGTATTGGCGAAAGGCACTTTATAAGTGTTTTTCACAAAAGGAATTTCCCATTGAAATTTTGGGCTTGCGATTTTATCGGCGATCGGTGAAAAGCAAAAGTTGACGGAACCGGAATTACAGGAAGCAAGTTCTGCCCTGCAGACCGGAACAGCTGCCAGGCGTTCTTCTGACGTCATGCCGATTGCCCCGCCTGTTGTGATCCCTATGACGACGTCGCAACGTTCTCGAATACCGTCCACAATTTTTTTCATCAGCGTCGGATCGCCGGTAGGCTCACCGGTTTTCGGATTTCTCGCGTGTACGTGAACAACCGCGGCGCCCGCTTTGTTTGCCTCGACAACCTCGTTTATGATTTGTTCCGGCGTAATCGGCAGGTATTCGGACATGCTCGGAATATGTACCGCTCCCGTCACTGCCGCCGTGATAATTCTTTTATGCATAGTTACCTCACAGAATTAAAAAGAAGATATTTGAGTTCATTTGCTTCGCTTGTGCTGGTTGTCAAAATCCGAGAAGAGTCCGACGGTGGTAAGCGATCTTAATACGCCAAGATTTGCGCACATTCCGACCGTTGCCAGAACCTTGGCAAGCTCAATGGCGGAACCGACGTTCAGAATTTTCAGGGAAAGCTGCGCAAGGGGATGGATTTTTGTCGTACCGCCGATAATCCCGACTGCCATCGGCAACTCCAGCAGTCCTTCCAAATCTCCTTCCGCGTTTTTCTCCCAAATGGAAAGTGGCGAATATTTGCCGCTCCGGGCTGCATAGGAATGCGCTCCGGCTTCTACGGCCCTTGTGTCGTTTCCCGTGGCAATGACGGCCGGAATAATGCCGTTCATGATTCCTTTGTTGTTTGTCGTAGCTCGGTAAGGGTCGGCTTTCGCAAAGTGGTACGCCGAAACGATCTTGTCCACGCCGGAAGTTCCACCGACGTATTCTTTTTTGATTCGCGTCCTGATCCGTACAAGTCTCTTGTCGGCAAGGTTGGAAAGGACTTTGATCGCAGTTCTACCCCCGGTGATCGCTTCCAGGAGAGGCGATACAGCTTCTGTCATGGCGTTTACCGCCTGCGCGCCCATGGCATCGCACGCGTCAACCAAAAGATGCGTCACGATCATATCCCGTTTTCCGTCGCTTAAAACACGGACTTCCACATCAATACATCCGCCGCCTGCTGAAACCAGGACCGGGTCTCTTTCATTGGCGGCCTTCATAATTTCGGTTTTCCTTTCTAAAAGACGAAGCCTTGCCGTTTGAGGATTTGCCACATCCAGTATTTGTATTTGTCCGATCATGATTGATCCGGTATCACAAGAAACAAAGCCCCCATTTGCCGCGGCTAATTCCGCGCCCTGGCAACTGGAATGAAATACATAAGGCTCTTCGCCCACGACCGGGACAAAGTACTCTTTTCCGTCAATCAATACATTGGTGATAACCGAATAGGGAAGTTGAAATGTCCCGATACAGTTTTCGACCATGGTATTCGCTTTTTCGAGCGAAAGCGCGCCGTCGCCGGATACGGTCTTTTTATCCTCATCCGATAAATTCCGGCTTTGGGCAATAATATCCAGCCTCTCAACCGGCGACAGAGATTCAAACTTTGTATTATCAATAAGCATGTTCCCCCTCCTTCCCGCATCCTTTAATACTCGCAAGATCGAATCGGATAAAATTCAAAGCGTTTGAGCAGACTCATATCCGGAAAGGGAATTTTTCCGGCTTCAAATTCGTGAACGATATCGACAACCGTCTGGCATGTGGGTGTAGGAATGTCATATTTTTTCCCCCAGTCGCAGATAGGCCCGACGATGTAATCAATTTCGCAAGGAATGCCTTTTTCCATATCCTGAAGCATACTGGCCTTCAGTTTGCGGTGAGGTTTGAAGTATTCTTTGATCCAGCTTATGGCGCTTTTCAGACTGTGCGTGTCATGAAATTCCAAAGAATAAAAACTCCAGTCATCCACAATGTTTTCCAATCCGATCCCCCGCCGTCTTACGACCCGGACGCATTCGTTCGCGATATAGGCCGCGGCTTTCGCAGCGGTATCATCATCCAGAATTGCGGACCATTCACAGGCAAGAGCCGCAGACATTCCGCTCATTGTAGCGTTTTGGATCAGTTTTGTCCATTTGATGCCGGTCAGATTATTGACGATAACGGCTTCTCCGGCAGTATTGAGAATTTCAGCTACCTCTTTCAAACGCGGTGTGATCGCGCCATCCTGTTCTCCCACGTCATATCTCATGGCTGTAAGCGCGCTGGTCATCCGGGAGACGCCGGGCGCTTCCCAGGTTGCGCCCCAACCGACTGCGCCGCCCAGTACGCGCTCTTTTCCATAGAGCGCGCTCAGATTTTCTTCCGGAATGCCGTTTTGCAAGGTACAAATGATACTCTCCTCGGAAAGATGCGGAAGTAAACTCTTACTGACAGGCACGTTGACCAATTGTTTTGTCAGGATGAATACGATGTCATATATGCCCTCCATTTTATCAGGAGTGACAGCCTTCACGGGAATGCCTTTCAAATCCAGACTGCCAGTTACGGTTGCGCCTGCCTGGTTGAGCATATCGACATGGGCTTTATTGGCGTCGATCAAGGTGACATTTACGCCGTTTTTTGTCATCATGGCGCCTACGATGGTACCCAGTGAACCGGCGCCCATTATTGCTATTCGCTTCATTATTTGCACCTCCGTTGAGGGTCGCGAACGGTAATTATTATAAATCATCACTCAGGGTTTCGCTTTGATAAACGGCGAGCCAAAGGGAATACTGATGCCGCAGTTTCCCAGCAGCGTTCCGATTACAGCATAAAATCCGACCAATCCGTCACACAGGAGCATCCAACCGTTGAAAACGTTAAAGCCTGCCGGAAGGATTCCGATGATCACAAGGCCTGATCCTGTGACGCCCAGGAATCCGAAGAAAAAGATAAAGAAATCAATTTTCGTAAAACGGGCGATTCCCGGCAGCATAAAGAATAAATACAAACCTGCGAGCGTAAACGCGTAACCTGCGATACTACCGTCAAAAGGGATCCCGAAATGGGCGAAAATCGGTCCCAAAGTATTGAAAAGTCCCGCAATCGCCCCGAAAACCGCGCCGAAAAGATGATATGTATTTCCTCCTACGCCGATTCCTTTGTGAGTTAAAGAGATTCCCGAGCAGACATAAGTTACGAAAACGCCCAGAGAAAGAAGTCCCAGGCCCAGCTGCGCGCCGTCGCCCAAAAGACCTATGTCCGCAGCCCAAAACGCGAAGCATAATATTACGAAGACAAAAGTGCCCACGGGAGAGTTGTCAGCTATTCCGGTAAGCGCCACGTTTGCATCAACTTTTCTGATTTCTGTCGTGATGTTGTCCGCCATTTGCATTCCTCCTTCAAATTCTGATCCTGATGCGTTTTATCCGAAGTATTTTCTGAAGATGTTTTCCGGCTCATGATTGCAGATAAAATACTCCGGTATCGGTTTTTCAGCAAGAGCAAGTTGTTTGTAATAGGAATCATAGGATGAGAATTGATCCGGGACAAATACGCCCGTCAAAAATTTGAGCGATCCGTCAGTTATCGGTGTGAGATCCACGGTGGTTCCATCCATCAGCGTCATTTTGTCCAACCACGGGAATAGACAATACTTTGCCGAAGGATTGTCACCGGTGAGTACGTAGCGGCCTTTTTCGGTCGGCACGACGATTGTCTGGCTGCCTTGGGAATGACCGGGCGTCAGATAAAGTTCCAACCCGTTGGAGAGCTTGATATCCCCATCCACGAAAATAAGATTTTTCACTTTTGCCAGCATGCCCGGAGTATCGGGGAAGTAATCCATACGTGCGGTCTGAAATGAGTATGGATTCATCATGTTGTTGTATTCCTTTTTCTGAACATACGTAGGTTTATCATAGAAGAGGTCGATATTTCCGCAGTGATCATAGTGCAAATGCGAATAGATGACCGTATCAATATCTGCGGGCGTCAGTCCCTCTTTGGCAAGTGCTTCCAAAAGAATTTCCGTGCTCCCGATGGGGTTTACATCACCGATCGCCATCTTTTCATAATAGCTTTCCCGCATACCCGTATCGACAAGAACGTTTTCGCTGCCGTTTTGCAGCAGAAAGCCCCCGAAAGGATAATCGGTTACCAATTCCGGTTGAACGGTTCCTGAGAAAGCCGCCCGCGAAAGGGTCAGTTGACCATAATACAGCGCCGTAATTTTCCAATATTTCATTGTCCTACCTCCTGTATAATGTGGTGTCAAAAATATTGTATTTTTGAATATACAAATATTCTTGTATATCAGATATATAAGCAAAATTAATGCCAAGCAAAAGCGGCAGTCAATTCCGGAATTCCGTCCGGCTGATTCGTAAGTCGTCGTGGAAATCTCCCGCAAATTTGTGTGAAATGTTGGTTTTTCCTACAGTCGGCGTTATACTGATTCTATTCCCACAACAAGGCATTTGCATAAATCGTCCGGCGACAAGGCAGATCATATCGGCATATTGGGCAATAAAAAAAATTTTTGAGAAATCCCTAAAAAATATTGACACTACTCAGAGTTCCCGTGAAGTTGACAAAACAGTTTTCATGTGTTACGATGGATATAACTTGATTCGGACGAGCGAAGAGGAAAGGCGACAAAAAAAAGTCTCCGCCATAGGAAATTTCGAAGACGGACGGCCGGAGACAAGGCGGCGAAACGAATGGGGTACAGCGAACTCATAAAGAACGTATCGCGCATCCGCAGCTATATGCGGGAATTTTTTGTGTACGGATTCAAAAACCGCGACGAAATCGGTGGAAAAAGTCCGCGCAGCTATGACAACGAGAAGCGCAGGATTGAAAGCTGGCTCGGTGATTTTATGACATTCCGGCAGGATTCCAGCGGCAAGGCGGTTTTTCTTTCCGTGGACAGCCGCCGGGTCCCTTGCAATCCTCTCTACAAAGCATGGAAAGCCGCAAGTTTTACAAAAAATGACGTCAGCCTTCATTTTATCCTGTTTGACATTCTGGCCGACGGCAAATCAAGAACGCTCACGGATTTGATCAAAACAATCGATGAGGAATACCTTGCTTTTTTTGACTGCCCTGAACCGGTCGACGAGTCAACCCTTCGGAAGAAACTGCAGGAATACTCGGATATGGGCTTGCTGACCACAGCAAAACAAGGCAAGCAATACCTTTATTCCCTGTCTGCCGGAGAAGTGAACCTGAGTTCCTGGCAGGACGCGGTCATGTTCTTTTCCGAGAGCAGTCCCCTCGGGGTCGTCGGGAGTTTTATCCTCGACAAGTACGATAAACTGGAAACGGAGTTGTTTTCGTTCAAACACCGGTATTTTCTGTTTGCTTTGGACAATGGAATCCTTTTGGATTTGCTGACCGCCATTCAAACGCAGCGGAAGGTAGAGCTTGAGATCGCGGGCGATCATTCGGACTTGCGCGGACAAGCGCTCGTCGTTCCGCTAAAAATCTATGTCAGCACGCAGGGCGGCAGACAATATGCGGCGGCATACAGCATTTACAGAAAGAAAATCGTCTTTTATCGGCTGGATTCAATCGTAAAGGTCAAGGCTTTGGAGGTTCGGCCGGATTACAGCGCGTTGCAAAGAGAGCTGAAAGCTGTGCAACCAAATATCTGGGGCGTCTCTTGCGGACAATCCTGCCTGGAGCACTTGGAAATGACGCTCTCGGTCGCTCCGGAGGACGCCCATATCATTCGGAGATTGCAACGGGAGAAGCGTTGCGGAAGCGTGATCCGAACCGCCGTCAACGAATGGAAATTCTCGGCAGACGTCTATGATCCCTGGGAGTTGCTCCCCTGGCTCAGGACTTTTATCGGACGCATTCGCTCTTTGACCTGTTCCGACAAAAAAACGGAACGGCAGTTTTGGTCGGATTACACCGCCATGACAAAATTGTACGGAGGAGATGAAAATGCTCTTTAGCGAGATCTATTCCGTTTATTATAATACAGTTGCCGCCATCATTTCCGAAGCGCTTGATCGCAAGATTTCCGAAAAAAGGATCAGTGAAATCATCCGCGAGCGGGCTTTTTCGGAGAGCGTTCTTTCGATTTTGCCCGCGTTGGAAAAAGGCGAATGGGCTTTATTTGACAAGAACCTCAGAACGCCGGTTAAGCACAGGCCCGGGATGCCTCTGACTGATTTACAAAAGAGATGGCTGAAAGCCCTCTCTCTCGATCCCCGGATTGCGCTCTTTGATGTGCCGCTTGCCGGACTTGACAATGTGACGCCCCTCTTTGAGCCCGACGATTTCATTTTCTTTGACCGCTGCGCCGACGGCGATCTATTTTCTGATGACGCTTACAAGGAACGATTCCGAACGATCCGCAAAGCCATGCGTGAAAAACGGCGCTTGTATATCGCTTATCGCAACCGGCTCAACCGTCTTAAGCGCGGCGGATTTATCCCATATCGTCTCGAATATTCCTTCAAGGACGACAAGTTCCGGCTTGAAACGGCGGGAGTCCGCTATGCGACCTACATCAATCTCAATCGCATGGAAAGCTGCGAACTCAGAGGGACGTATGACGCGGACAGCCTTTGCCCTCCCAAAAGGAAGGAAGCTTCCCTCCGCTTCACGCTGAAAGACGAGCGAAACGCCCTTGAGCGGGTTCTGCTTCATTTCTCCGATTGCCGGAAGGAAACCCGGCGAATGGAAAACGACGCTTATGACGTGAAGCTTGTCTACGACGCGCAGGATGAGACCGAGATTCTGATCCGTGTTCTTTCCTTCGGGCCTGTGTTGCGGGTGACGGCGCCGGAACGTTTTATATCTTTGATTAGAGAACGTATTTTCAGGCAATGGAACCTTTTTAAAAAAATATGAATCCCCGCGCCGGAGTTCGCAACTTTTTTTCCACGATTTTTTTAGCACACAGCGCTATAATATGTTTGCAAGATCGCTTTTTGGGCGGACATCAAGATTAAAGAGCGCGACGCCCTTCCCGGCGAAGCGTAAGGTTGAGCTCCCCCGGCGCCAAGAGCTGTGCTTTTCGGGCGTACCGAGCGAATCTCACAATTGCGGGTTCGACTCCCGCCTGACCTGCGAAGTCAGCCATGGATTGGCAATGCCTCAAAAGAGGCCTTCAAACAGGAGTGAAAACTCAAATCAAAAAAACAGGCGTAACGGATTGCCGCGCCGACCGCTCCCTCCACAGGGACAGGAAACGCAATACCGCTTTTGCCTTGCCGGAAAAAGGATACCGCGCGGGCGCGGCCGCCGCCGGAGAAATCTCCCGCGAGCTGTCGACGTGACGCTCAATTGATCCGCCGCAAAATCCGGTATGGCAATCCGCAATAACGCCGCAAAAGTAAGGAGGAACAGCGCATGAAAACAATTATTAATGAAAATCAGAGAGGTCTTCTCTTTAAAAACGGGAAATTTGTCGAATATTTGAAACCCGGCAGCCATGTCAGATTCGGTCGCGGTTTCCGTGCCGAAACATTGTATACGGGTTCTGAGTTTAAAGTACAGGACTATGATCTGGATATCTTCCTGAAAAATCCGGAAGTAGCCGACGAGGTCGAAGTCTTCGATGTGGCGGACGAAACGCTGGCGCTCCATTTTGTGAACGGAAAATACCGTGAGACACTTGTGAGCGGAAAATACGCCTTTTTCAAAATCCATGACACGCACGAATTCAAGACGGTCAGTCTGCAAACGCCGGAGGCGGCCGGGGATGTTCCGAAATACCTGTTTGCTCATATTCCGGGGTTCCTGTTTACAAAAATCGAAGTCGCGGATTATCAAAAAGCGCGTCTCTGCTATGACGGGAAGTTTGTCCGCCTGCTTGAGCCGGGGGCATATTATTTCTGGAACAACGGGACGAAAGTGACCGCCGGTCTTGTGGACGCCCGCTCGTTGCAGATGGATATCACGGGCCAGGAAATGATGACCCTCGACAAGGTAGTTCTGCGTATCAATTTCGTGTGCAACTACAAAATCACGGATTATGTGAAAATTCACACGGAAATCGAAGATTATGAAAAACAGATTCATATTCTTTTGCAGCTTGCTCTCCGTGAATATGTGGGTAAATACCGCCTGGACGAAATTCTGGAAAACAAGGAACAAATGTCCGCGGCCATGCTTGCCCGCTTGAAAGAAAAGGAAACCGCTTATTTTGTAAGCTTTTCCGACGCCGGAGTCAAAGACATCATTCTTCCGGGTGAAATCCGCAACATCATGAATACGGTACTGATTGCGGAAAAGAAAGCGCAGGCCAATGTCATCACCCGGCGCGAGGAGGTCGCTTCCACCAGGAGCCTTCTGAATACGGCCAAGCTCATGGACGAAAACCAGACGCTCTACAAGCTGAAAGAGCTGGAATATTTGGAAAAGATCTGTGAAAACGTGGGAAGTATATCCGTAACCGGAGGCGCCGACCTCCTGACCCAGCTGTCGCAAATCCTGAAAGGTGCCTGACGAAAAGTTATATTACAAAAATGTATTCAAAATAATACCAAAACTCCGTTGACTTATTCTCAAAATGTAGTATGATGTTTAAAACAACAATAAATATTAAAAGAGGTGAGTCAATGAAAAAAAAGTACATCATTGAAGTTGTGCTTTTCGTCAGTTATGCTCTATTTTCCATGTCTTGGAAGTCCGGCGATTTCTATATTGCCAATCTCGGAGTAACCGGCGCCCAGACAGCCATCATGACAAACGCCATCAACATCGCAAAAGTCATCGGCTGTCTTGCGGCGGCGGTGGTCATCGCCAAGTTGGGTATGCGCCAAACGTATACCTGGTCCACGATCCTTGTTATTGTGGGGATCCTTGTGCCGTTCACAAGGTTTTTTCCCGCGATTTTTACATTACGTTTCATCCTGGGGCTGGGCGGCGCATTCATTGTCGTAGCCATGAATCCCATCGCCTCCAGCGTCTTTGAACCCGGCGAACTTGCCATTGTGAACGGTCTCAACGCCGTCGCCTTCAATACCGGTCTTGCCGTCGCCCTGACGATCGCCGCCGGAATCAAGGCGGATCCGAAAAAAGCCATTATGATCATAAGTATCATCCTTTTGGGTTTCCTTTTGCTCTGGCTCATCCTGAGCCGCGGTATCGGCGACAAAAAAGCCGCCGACGCGGGGGTCAGCCAGGAAAAATATTCGCTCTTTGACGGTCTCAAAGACTCCTTCAATCTTCTTTTGGCCATGGGAAACGTCGGTCTTCTGTCCTTCTATCTGATCGCCATGACGTTCATGAATCCCGCCGACATCAAATATGTAATTTATGCCGGGATCATCGGAGCGCTGGCCGGAAGCTTCGGCGCCAAAAACGTAAAAAACAAGCTGAGTTTTGTCCGGGCAACCGCTTTACTGCAGCTTCTATCGGCTGTCGCTTTCGTATTGGCTTCCGTGTACGGAATCGCCGTCCTCTTGAAAATCACAGGCTTGGTATTGGGCTTTTTCATCTTTTTCCCGCTTTCGGCCTACATCACGCTGGGCTTTATCCGGGAAGGCGCCACGCCCGCCAGGATTTCCGTAACCTTTTCGATCTTCTGGTCCGTGGGATACTTGATGACCGTCGTCATCATGCAGGTATTCGGCGTCTTGAAAGACAAGACCGGCGGTCTTACGATTCCTCTCATCTTTGCCGTATGTTGCGAAGCGCTCTTCTTTATCGCGACGCTCCTGATCCGGCTGAAAAAATCCGAATGAACAAAAAACAAAGCGTATTATCATCCCAAATTGATCATTGGAGGTTATCATGGCAAAAGTTTTAAGAAAAGAAGTACAGGATTATTTGGACGTATTCAATAACGTGACGCTGCCGGCCATGCTTGCGGCCGGTTGGAAACAGACCATCGTCAACGCCCGGGAAGGTCTCGCGACGTTGACAAAAACTTATACGCCCGCGGGACCTGCGGTTGCCCGGATCCTGGATGACGTAATCCCCTGCGCCGGTTATCAGGTTCCGGTCCGGATCTTCAACCCCGACCCCACACAAGCGCTGCCGGTCCTCATCTATTACCACGGCGGCGGACACGGCGCCGGAAGTATCCCCGTCTATGATCCCGTCTACCGGAATCTGGCGGCCCGCACGGGCCATATCGTCATTGCTCCGGAATACCGGCTCGCGCCGGAAAATCCCTATCCGGCCGGCGAGATCGACGCCTACAATGTGCTCACGCATTTCCGTCCCTTGCTGGACAGTCTCAAGATCAAGTATATCGACCGCGTCAGCATCGCGGGAGACAGCGCCGGAGGCGCCCTTTGCGCCGTACTCAACAGGCGGCTGCAATCGGAACCCGACGTCAAGGTATACCGCTCTATTCTGATCTATCCCTGCGTGGATTATTCCATGGCGGGGGAATCCCTCAAGGAACTCGCTACAGGATACCTTCTGACAACCGCAAAAGTAGCCTGGTATCATAACGTCTATCTTGCCCATAATGAAAACCGGCGGGTCGTTTCCCCGCTCTATGGCGAATTCACCAGGAACATGCCCAAGTCCCTTGTAATCACGGCGCAGTTTTGCGTGCTGCGGGACGAGGGAAAGGCCTATGCCGACAAAATGAAAGCGGCGGGCGCCGAAGTGGAATATATCAACATGGAAAATATGACCCATACATTTCTCAACACAGAGAGCCTCAACAAAGAAGAATGTGATTTTGTCTACGGCAAAATCAACGAATTCCTCAAATAAACAAAGACGTACAAAAATAATCACAAAAAAATCCGCTTGTTCGCTTTCGTTGACAAGCGGAGTTTTGATTTCAGGCCTTAAAATATACGCGTCTTTCTAATCAAGTCCACAGCTTCTTCAATGACGGGAACGGGAAGGACGAGGGCAAAGCGGATGTACCCCTCTCCGAGGCTTCCGAAGAAGCTTCCCGGGACGCCGATGACGCCTGTTTTTTCAAGAAGATCCAGCGTAAATTTTTCCGAAGATTCATATTTCGCGGGAATTTTTCCCCAAGCAAACATGGTTCCTTCGCTGTCTTCCATATCCATGCCGACGGAACGCAGTCCCTTGCAAAGGGCGTCCCTTCTTTTTTGGTATTCGGCTCGATTGCGGCCCACGCTCTCTTGAGGTCCCGTGAGGGCCGCCACAGCCAATTTCTGGACCGGCAAAAACATACCGTAATCCACCTGGGAGCGAAGGATTTTGAATTGTCGTACGATGTCGGGATTGCCCACCACGAAGGATACCCGCACGCCCGTGAGATTGTAAGACTTGGAGAGGGAATTGATCTCGACGCCCACTTCTTTCGCGCCCGGAAAAGAAAGAAAAGACTTTCCGATCCGGCCGTCAAAGATAATGTCCGAATAGGCGTTGTCATGGATCACGATCACATTGTATTTTTCGGCAAAGGCTATGAGTCTTTTGTAAAAATCGTCGTCGGCCGTGGTGCAGACCGGATTTGCCGGATAGGATACCACGATGGCCCTGGCCTTTCGGGCCGTCTCCTCCGGGATATCGTCAAAGTCTATGAGGAAGCGGTTTTTCTTGTAGAGGTTGTAGCAAACGGGCGTCGCGCCGCATAGGGCCGGGCCGATAGAGAAAATCGGGTAGCCGGGATTGGGTATGAGAACAATGTCCCCGGGATTACAAAGGGGTAAAAAAATCCGGCTGATCCCCTCCTGAGAACCGTACACGGACATGATCTCCCTTTTTTCGAGAGAAACGCCGTAGCGGCTGCGGTACCAATGCTGTACCGCCGAAAAGGTTTCTTCCCGGTCCACAATCGCGTATTTGTAATTTTCCGCGTCCAAAGCCGCCTGGGACAGCGCCTGCATAATGTGCGGCTCCGGTTTGAAATCCGGCGTCCCTATGGAAAAGTTGTACACAGGCAGGCCTTTTTGCTGCCTCTCCAGTTTTTTCTCGTTGAGCACATTGAAGGCGCTCGTTGTAAAGTTTTTCATTTTTTCAGAAAAAGTCATTTTCATTTTAAAATCTCCCTGTAAAAGTATCTATGATTTCTGTTTTTCCGTCTGTTTCCACGGTGATGTTTCCTTCTTCGTCGACAATTCCGCTGAAAAGAACGGAGCCGTCTTTGTTGTAAGTCTCGTAGTTTCCGAAAGGAATCCCCCTTCTGTACGTGAGCGAATAGAGGGGAAGCCCTTTTTCATCGTAAAATTTCCAGATGCCGCTGCGGTATTCGTTGACAATGGCGCCGTGACAGGCCAGAATTCCTTTTCGGTAAAAGGCGGCCAGCCCCCGGTAATCACTCTTGTATTCGATCCTTGCTTCCAGGATCCCTTCTTCCGTAAACCATTCCCAATTTCCTTTTTTTTCGTCATTCTCATAGACGGCCGTATGTCGCAGCCTGCCGTTGGGGTAATAGTAAGACTGCTTGCCTTGGAGACGATCATTTTCGTAAAATTCCACAGCCTGGAGCGTGGACGTTTCCTCAAAATAAAAAGTCCAGAGCCCATGACGCCTGTCGTCCCGGTAGTTGCCCCGGACACGGATCAGGCCGTTTTGGGAATAGACAACGGCAGTCCCGTTTTTTTTCCCGTTTTCATACGAAATTTCGCTTTCGAGTTGCTTGTTTTCATAATAGCGCTTTTCGACGGTCTTGGCCTGGTATTCTGAAAATACCAAAGCGGACGGAATCAAAAGAAGCGCTGTCAACAGTTTTCTCATGGAACTCCCGTTCCTCCAAAAGACATGAAATTTCGTACAAAATATCCCGCTGCGTTTTACACCACATAGTATATCACATTCCCGGATTTTTTTTAAGTCCTTTTCCAGAATTTTCTTGTATTTTTCCTTTTCACAGGAAATAAATATTGACATTTTTCCAAAAAAAAACTATACTTCTAATAGACAACTATCATAAACTACGGACCTTTTTCTGTGTTTTCATGAAATTTTCTCATAGCGGGTTATGAAAATTTTCCGGGCGACCAATGGAGGAGGTTTGATAGACGGAGGTATGATTTGAAAAGAATTGAAGGAAAAATTGCCCTTGTGACAGGTTCAGCCCGCGGCATAGGACGCGCCGTCGTGGAACGTTTCGCTGCGGAAGGCGCAAAAATGGTGATTTCCTGTGACGTCGTCGATACGACCTACCCGGAATCCAATGTCAAACATATATTGCTCAACGTCACGGACCGTGAGGACATCAAATTGAAGATCAAGCAGGTCGTCGAAGAATTCGGCCGGATTGATATCTTGATCAACAACGCCGGGATTACCAAAGACGGGCCTTTTGTCCGAATGTCCGAAGAGCAGTGGGACGCCGTGATCAATGTGAATCTCAAAGGGGTTTTCAATGTGACCCAAGCTGTGGCGCCCCATATGTCCAGACAGAAATCCGGCGCGATCGTAACGCTCTCTTCCATCGCGGGACTTATGGGCAACATCGGGCAGACCAATTATTCCGCCACCAAAGGCGGCGTGATCTCCATGAGCAAGACCTGGGCAAAGGAACTGGCGAGAAAAGGCGCCCAGATCCGGGTCAACTGCGTGGCGCCCGGTTTTATCCAGACTTCCATGACCCACGATTTGCCTGAAAAAGTCATCGAGGGCATGCTGGAGCGGATTCCCCTGAAACGGATGGGAACCGTGGAAGACGTCGTCAACGCCATTTTGTTCCTGGCCAGCGACGAGTCGTCCTTCATCACGGGCGAGACCATCGCGGTCACAGGCGGTATGGTCATCTGAGTTTTATCTTTATCCTTAGGCTTTTCTTATTTGAATAATATTTCAGGAGGTAAGTGCAATGAGCAAAGTGTATATCGTGGCCGCCAAAAGAAGCGCCATCGGAAGTTTTCAGGGAAGTCTTGCGCCTCTGTCGTCCAGCGACCTCGGCGCCGCCATCGCCAAACAAGTCATCGCGGAAACGAAGATTGATCCCGCCAATTTTGACGAAGTGGTCATCGGGAACGTACTGCAGGCCGGACAGTCTCAGGGCGTCGGAAGACAAGTGGGAATCAAATCCGGCGTACCTCAGGAAGTGCCCGGTTGGACCGTCAACATCATCTGCGGCAGCGGCATGAAATCCATTATTTACGCCAATACCGCCATCAAGGCTAAAGAGGCGGATCTGGTGCTGGCGGGCGGTGTGGAATCCATGTCCAACGCTCCTTTCCTTGCGCCCGCTTCCATCCGGAAAGGATTCAAAATGGGTGATCTCACCCTGAAGGATCATATGGTGTTTGACGCGCTGACGGACGCCTACAATAAATACCACATGGGCATTACGGCGGAAAATATCGCCGAAAAATACGGTATTACGAGAAAGGATCAGGACGACTTCGCCTATGCTTCCCAGCAGAAGGCCATAGCCGCCATTGACGCCGGTAAATTCAAGGACGAGATCATCCCCGTGGCCGTACCGGGCAAAAAGGGCGACACCATCGTAGATACGGACGAATACCCCAATCGGAAGACAACGCCCGAGATTCTTGCCGGATTGAAGCCCGCCTTCAAAAAAGACGGGACCGTTACGGCCGGAAACGCTTCGGGACTCAATGACGGCGCATCGATCACGATCATCGCCTCCGAGGAAGCCGTGGAGAAATACAATCTGAAACCCCTGGCTGAAATCGTATCCACAGGGATCGGCGGCGTAGATCCCAAAATTATGGGAATGGGCCCCGTACCCGCCACAGGTATGGCATTGAAACGCGCGGGACTCGCCCTCAAAGACATTGAACTCATCGAGCTCAACGAGGCTTTCGCGGCCCAATCCCTCGGCGTGATCACGGAATTTATCGCCCAGCACGGCGTGACCAAAGAATGGATCGCCGAGAGAACCAATGTCAACGGCGGCGCCATCGCGCTCGGACATCCCGTAGGCGTATCGGGCAACCGGATCGTTGTAACGCTGCTCTATGAAATGAAAAAACGCGGATTGACCTATGGACTCGCTTCCCTTTGTATCGGCGGCGGCATGGGAACAGCCGTAATCATCAAGAATTTATAATTTTGACCTTTTTTGTTCCAAAAAACTTCTCCCTGAGGGGAGAAGTTTTTATTTGCGAAAAAATTTTTTGGTGAATGAACCTGTTCTTAGAAATGGCATTTTTTAGTCTTTTGAAAAAACAAAACGAATTTTGTCATACAATTTATACTAAATATTTGGTATATTTACAAAAAAAGAACTTGTTTTTTTTCAGATTTTGTAGTATAGTATCTATTAGGAAGTAGTTGAAATGTTAAATAACAATAGAAATCTTTTGGAAATATTGCACGCTGTATCATTATCAAACAGTATCGTTTCCTATTTTAGCAGGAGGTATCATGAAAAAATTCGGACTTCTACCCAGACTCGTAGTAGCGCTTGTATTGGGCATCCTTATCGGTAAATTCGGAGGACCGCTCATTATTCGTATTTTGGCCACATTTAACGGTATTTTCGGTAATTTCCTGGGCTTTGTAATTCCTTTGATCATCGTCGGCTTCGTGGCCCCGGGTATCGGGGATCTCGGCAAATCGGCGGGCAAACTTTTGGGGATCACAACGCTGATCGCATACGTATCGACGCTTGCCGCGGGAACCCTTGCTTATTTCTCGGGGACAACGGTTTTGCCCCATTTTATCAAAAATGGCATACAGCTCCATGACACGACCAATCCTGAAGACGCTTTGCTTACCGCCCTCTTCCATATAGACATGCCCCCGGTAATGGGCGTCATGACAGCGCTTCTGATGGCGTTTATCCTCGGAATCGGCATCGCCATCGTAAAAGGGGATACACTGAAAAAGGGCATGCATGAGTTTCAGGAAATTGTGGAGAAACTGATCGCCAATGTCGTAATTCCTCTCTTGCCGATCCATATTATGGGAATTTTCGCCAATATGACCCATGCCGGAAGAATCGCCACGATCATGTCCGTATTCGCCAAAGTATTCGTCATGATCATCTGCCTGCACATCATCATCATTGTCGTACAATTTTTCATCGCGGGGACATTCGGCGGCGCGAATCCCTTCCGCCTGATCCGCAATATGGTGCCCGCCTATCTGACCGCCATCGGAACGCAGTCTTCGGCCGCAACCATTCCCGTTACGCTCTCCTGCGCCAAAAAGAACGGCGTCAGCGACGGCATCGCCGATTTCGTAGTGCCGCTCTGCGCGACGATTCATCTTTCCGGCAGTACCATTACGCTTACGAGCTGCTCCATGGCCGTAATGCTTCTGCATGGAATGCCCATGGAATTCGGCAAGATGTTCGGCTTTATCATGATGTTGGGTATTACCATGGTAGCGGCCCCCGGCGTGCCCGGCGGCGCGGTCATGGCGGCCCTGGGGATTCTCGACAGCATGCTTGGATTTACGCCTGAGCTCCAGACGCTGATGATCGCCCTGTATCTCGCCCAGGACAGCTTCGGAACGGCTTGCAACGTGACAGGCGACGCCGCCATCGCGGTACTGGTCAACAAGATCGCGGGTTATTCCCTGCGTAAAGAAGCGGTTGCCGCGCCCGATACAAAACTGGCCTGATATGGCACGTATAGGAAGCAGGTAATGAGAGAATCGCTATAATCTCGCCTTAGCGATAACAAATCAATTTGCGCCGCGACCCCGTAGGGGCCGCGGCGCATTTTTTTAATCAAGTGTCTCACGCCAGATAATAATTTCCGATCAATTGCTCCAACAGCGGAGAAATCCCCAAAAACGTCTTGTAGGCCTCGTACTGTTCCCGGACCGCCCGCAGCTTTTCCGCGGGAATTTCCCCGCGAACAGCCCGGATCAGGATATTTTTGGGCGTATGTTCCATGTCGATGAATTCCATGACGTCCACATGATAACCGCAGAGACGCAAGGCATGGGCGCGAAATCCATCTGTGGCCAGGGAGGAGAGTTTTTCCAGGAGAACGCCGTCTGTTGCCAGGGGGGCAAGGTATTCGCGGAGGGGCGTTTTTTTTCCATCCCTCGTTTTCTGATAAAACTCATGCTGACAGCAGGGCACGAGGAGGATGGCCTTGGCCCGGAGAGAGAGTGCCTTTGCGATGGCGTAATCCGTGGCGTTGTCGCAGGCGTGCAGGGAAAAGACCAGGTCCGCTTCCGCGGTTTCCGTGTAATCCCGGATATCCCCGTTCAAAAAACGCAAATTCCCGATCGCCAATTTTTCAGCAAGGGCGTTGCAATCTCCGATCACGTCTTCTTTCAAGTCAAGACCCAGGATTTCATAATCCAGTCGGGCCGTCTCCCTCAGGTAGTGTTCCAGCGCGAAAGTAAGATAAGATTTTCCGCAACCGAAATCCACACAACGGATGAAATTGTCAATCTGTTTTTTCTTGTGGAGTTCCCGGATCGTTCCGTCCATAAACTCCAGATATTTGTTGATCTGCCGGAATTTGTCCCGCTTTTCTTTGTAAACGCGCCCTTCGCCGTTCATAATTCCGAGGGACACGAGAAAAGGAACGGGCTCGCCCTCCGAAAGGACATAGCTTTTCCGGCGATCATGGGAGATCTCCGTCGGCTTTTCCTTGTTTTCCACAATCTTCCCCGTAAATCCGCCTCTCGTTTTCCGGATGTGAAAGGATTTCCCGGGAAATATGAGAAGCAACTGCCGGTATGCCGAAAGAAATTCCGACAAACATCCGCGGAGTTGCTCCGCTTCCGCCAAAGGCAAATTGTCATGAAAGGATTGTGTGTTTTTGAAGGATTCCACCTGGATGCAGGGACTGCGTCTCACAATTGCCGGACGCAATATCCGTTTCGGGACGTCTTCCTTTCGCAAAGGTTCTGAAAATACGGCGCGGAGAAAGGAATTACCCGGATCTCCTTCACAATCGGCGCAAAACAAATTCAGAATGATCTCTTCGGTGAAAACCATGATACGCCTCCATCTTGCTCGCTTGCTTTTCTTTTCCCCCAAGGGCCTTTTCATAAAAATTGCCTTGACAGCGAACTGTTCTTGGCATACAATGAAGAGGGAAGAAAATTCTTCCGGAAAGAAACTTCCATATAGATGGTAAAACAAACGAAAAACATAAATTTGAAATAAAGGAAAGAAAAGTGCGCGTAATTGAAATTGTGCTGATCGGCGTCGGTCTTTCCATGGACGCCTTCGCCATCTCCATAGCCCTGGGGCTCTCGGTCCGTAAGGCGGGGTTCCGGGAAATCGCTACGCCGGGAATTTATTTCGGCGGTTTTCAGGCCTTAATGCCTGCCGTCGGTTACTATGCGGGAACGCATTTTGTAAGCCGGATCCAAAATCTTGACCACTGGGTCGCCCTGGGCGCCCTGGGGATTATCGGTTGCAATATGATTCGGGAGAGTTTTTCCGGGGAACCTTCGGGGCAGTATAGCTACAAATGGGGAAAAATGGTTATTTTGGCCTTTGCCACAAGTGTCGACGCGCTAGTGGTGGGGATCACCCTGGCCTTCCTCCAGGTGAGAATTTTCCGGGCCGCCCTCATCATAGGTCTTGTGACGTTTTTTATCTGTATGGCGGGCGTCGTTATCGGCCGCCTTTTCGGGACGAAGTATCAGCGCAAAGCGACATTTTTCGGCGGTCTCGTCCTTGTTGCGCTGGGCGTCAAGATTTTTACCGAACATATGTTTTTTGGAGGGTAAGGGGGGCAATTCCTATTATACCATAATATTTCAGGAATGTAATCCTTATTTATTGTAAGATTTCTGGAATGTAATCCGCATTTCTAATAAGATTTCAGGATTATCGATTCCATCACAAAAAGCGCGGTTCCGATGGCCGCGCTTTTTTATTTTTGCCTGCAGCTTATTCTTTTAAGGCCACCCACCCCATAACCTCGGCCGGATAGTTGGTGATGACGCCCTCACAACCCCAGGCCGACAATTTTTCCACCTGCTTTTTGCGGTTTACGGTCCAGACGTTGACGCCGATCTTCCAGCGGCGGCACTCGTCCACGACTTCTTCCGTCAGCTTCCGGACGTCGGGATGATAGTACGCGAGGCCGAAATTGGCGCAGTAGGCGCCCGCCTGCCCGATCCCTTCGCCGTCGGTCAGTGCGCCGCAGGGAATACCGGGGGCCAGCTCCCTTATTT
Organism: Fusobacteriaceae bacterium; assembly: GCA_031272945.1. Lineage (GTDB taxonomy): Bacteria > Fusobacteriota > Fusobacteriia > Fusobacteriales > Fusobacteriaceae > JAISST01. The sequence goes on along the minus strand of JAISST010000104.1, from coordinate 37 downwards.
TCATCACCGACAAATGGTTGAAGGACGAGAAGAGCAC
>JAISST010000071.1 GCA_031272945.1 Fusobacteriaceae bacterium | reverse complement strand
CATGGACAGCACGCGGTATGGGATGAATTTCGCGGTGAGGATGTAAAATCCGCCCGCCTGATATACGTATCGGCGTTCACCTAACCCGCAATTGTAGGGGCGAAAGATTTTTCGCCCGGCCTCCATATGATGTAAATACTGGGTAATTTGATCAGCCCTCCAAAGCAACAAGATAAAATATACCGAAAAGCGATCCGCCTGTGATATAATCACAGGCGGATCGCTTTTATGACCGCTGTATTTGCAAGGGCAACGCGCGTTGCCCGTTCCTCCCGGATTGCTCGCTCCCCTAATACAAGAATTTTCATTGATTTTTATACAAATTTTTCGTATAATGGGTACAGAAGCCCTCGCCATATTCAGGCCATAAAAACCCGCTATAGTAATAAAAGCGAAACGAAGAATTGGAGGTTTTTTTCTATGGAACAGACGTTTACGGGACAATGGAGCGTAAAGGAAAGAATACTGGGTTTTGCCCGGCAATTGCAGGACGTGCGGGCCGAGATCCGCAAGAAAGTCATCGGTCAGGACGACATGATCAATAAGATCCTGATCGGCATCTTTACCGGCAGCCACATTTTGCTGGAAGGCCTGCCCGGCCTCGCCAAATCTCTAACGGTCAATACGATCGCCCGGACTCTGGGGCTCAAATTCGCCCGGATTCAATTTACGCCGGACCTGCTTCCTTCCGATATCATCGGGACGGAAATCTACAACGAGAAAAAAGGGGAATTTTACACCAAAAAAGGCCCGATTTTCGCCAACATCATCCTGGCCGACGAGATCAACCGGGCCCCTGCCAAGGTGCAATCGGCCCTGCTGGAAGCCATGCAGGAAAAACAGATCACGATTGCCAGTGAAACCTTTTATCTGGACCGGCCCTTTGTGGTCCTGGCCACACAGAACCCCATTGAGCAGGACGGCACCTATCCTCTGCCGGAAGCTCAGCAGGACCGTTTTCTGATGAAGGTCCGGATCGAGTATCCCGATAAAGAGGAGGAGAAAAAAATTCTCTCCTTGCTGACTTCCCCTGTCCGCTACGATCACATCGACCTGCGGGAGATTCTCCGGAAGGACACGATCCTTGAGATCGAGAGCCTGATCCGGGAGATCCACCTCGATGATAAATTGATGGATTATATCATCGACATCGTATTCCGCACCCGGGAGAAAAACGGATATGTGCTCTGCGGCGCTTCGCCCCGGGCATCGATTGCCATCGCTCTCGCGGGAAAAGGGAACGCCTTTTTGAACGGACGAGATTTCGTGACGCCGACGGATATCAAGGCCGTGATTTTTGACGTGCTGCGGCACCGCATCATTCCCACTTACGAGGCCGAGGCCGACGGAAAGACCGTCGAAGACATCATCACCGACATCTTAGAGACCGTAAAACTGCCGTAGGGCCTGCCTAAGGGGATTGCCATGCAAAGGGAAGAACTTCTGAAAAAAATTAAAAAAATAGAGATCGCCTCGTCCATTCTGGCCCGGGAAATCTTTTCGGGCCGTTACCGTTCGTGGTTTAAAGGGAACGGGCTCGAGTTTTCCGACATCCGGCTCTATGCCCCCGGCGACGACGTGAAGAAAATAGACTGGAAAGTCAGCGCCCGGCAGCGGAAGACTTATGTGAAAGAGTTTACGGAGGAGCGGGAGATTTGCATTTACGTGCTTGTGGACCTCTCGGGCTCCGACGCCTTTCCCGCGAAAATGGACCTGATCTATCAATTGGTGGGAAGCCTGGCGCTTTCCGCCCACAAAAACGGCGACAAAGTCGCGCTGCTTTTGTTTACCTCCCGGGTCGAACGCTATATTCCCCCCAAGAAGGGACGGAATCACGCCATGCTTGTGTTGGACGCCCTCCTGAACCACCGGCCGGCGGAAAAGGGGACCAGCATTCGGACGGCCCTGGAATTTTTAAACAGCGTGATGAAAAAGCGCGGCATCGTGTTCCTGATTTCCGATTTTCTGGACGCGGGCTACGAGCAAATGCTCTCGGTCATCGCCGCCAAGCACGACCTGATCCCCATCAAGATCGGAGACAAAAAATATGAAAAACTGCCCAAAGGAGCGATTTTTACCTTGGAAGACGCCGAAAGCGGCAGGCGCGTCGTCATGGAAAACGAAGGAAGAGACGTCTACATCGGCGGCGATACGGGTCCGCGGTTATTGAAAATTGATACCGACGACAATTACATTGTGACCTTATCCAATTATTTCAGCCGCAGAAGGCGGGGGATGCGCTTATGAGACGCCTGCTTCCCCTGTGTCTGTGTTTTTGTATTTCTGTTTTTCCGGCGGCTTCGGGTTCCGAACGGCCCATTTTGGTGGGAGACAAGATTCCCCTCATGATCCGGGGCGCGACCCGGCAGGAAGCGGCGGCGGCGCTGGATAAGCTTGCCTCCGAAAAAGACATTCTTCCGGGGGAAATCCGGCAGGAGGAGCAAAAGGGGGAAAAAGTCGTCGTGGCTTCCTTCCGCAGTTTTTCCGTCGGGGAAAATACGCTGCAAGTGGGAAATACCAGCGTTACGGTCCATGTGGCAAGTTCTCTCGAAGAGGAAGACAGGAAACTGGATGAGGGGATTCATCTCACACGGCAGAACGATGCGGAACGCAAACCCGCCTGGGGCTTTCCGCCTATTCGTTGGTCTGTGGGGATTCTCGCTTTTCTGGCCGGCCTTATCGCTCTTTTCCGCAGAATGAAAAAAACGCCGCCCCCCCGGAATCCATTTTTGTATTTTGAAGAGGAAATGGCGCGTTTGCCCGAAGTTGACTGGGAATACCGGATCAGCGAACTGCTGCGGGAATTGGTCGATTATCGTTACGGCAGTCGTTTTTTGAGCGGAGAATACGAAGCGACCGGCCTTGTGGATCAAGAGGACGTGGAATATATCTCGGACCTTGACAATTACAAGTTTTCCCGGAAAGAGGGAGACTTTGCCCGGTACAAGGCAAAGGCCCTCGAAAAGGCCCGGACCCTTTACCGGAAGCTCATGCAGGAGGGAGAGAAGCATGTTTAGGTTTGCGCAACCGTATTTGCTGCTACTGGCCCCGGCCCTGGCCTGGATGTTTTTTCGGAAGCGCAAGGAACCGGCGATCCGTTTTCCCAGTATCGAAGCCGTCCGAAAATACCGCCTGCGCAGCAAGAAATACCTGATCGGAAAACTGTTGTTTTTCCTGTCGGGGCTTTTGATGATCGCGGCCCTGGCCCGACCCCAGTTGCAATTGGAGACAAGCGTCACGAAAAAGAACGGAATCTCCATTGCCATCGTGCTGGATCTTTCCCAATCCATGCTGAAGGACGACTTCCGGCCCAATCGCCTCGAGGCTGCCAAGACCGTGTTGGACCGCTTCGTGCAAAAACGCCCCGACGATCTGATCTCCCTTGTGGTTTTCGGCGGCGACGCCTATACCAAGGCGCCCCTGACCTTTGACCATACGGTCATTACGGAAATTGTCCGGAAACTGACGGTGGACGACATCACGAGCAATCAGCAGACCGCCATCGGCATGGGCCTGGGCGTTTCGCTGAACCGTCTGAAGGAAGCGAAAACAAAAGAAAAAATCGCGATTCTCCTGACCGACGGCGAGAACAATTCGGGGGAAATGAGTCCCGAGGCCGCGGCGAAACTGGCGAAAGAACTGGGTATCAAGGTCTATACGGTGGGAATCGGTGCAAGGGAGCTCCTCGTGCGGGATTTTTTCTTTACACGTCGTGTGCAGAATACGGAGCTCGACGAATCCCTTCTGGAATGGATCGCCAAAGAGACCGGAGGGCAGTATTTCCGGGCGGGAGATGAAAAGGAATTCAACGGGATTTTTGATACCATTGACCGTCTTGAAAAAACGGAAGTGGAAGG
>JAISST010000070.1 GCA_031272945.1 Fusobacteriaceae bacterium | reverse complement strand
TTGGATTTGTCCGTCATGGCAAATACTACAAATACGTCGGCTTCACTGGCGTTTGTAATGAATATTTTCGATCCGTTCAGGATGTAATGATCCCCGTCCAATACGGCCTGAGATTGTTGCATGGCCGCGTCAGTCCCGGCATTGGGTTCCGTCAGGCCGAAAGCGCCCAACAGGTTGCCGCTGCAAAGACCCGGCAGGTATTTCTTTTTCTGCTCTTCCGTTCCGAAAGCAAGGATTGGCCATGTCCCCAACGAAGTATGCGCCGACACGATCACTCCGGTTGTCGCACAGACTCTCGACAATTCCTCCACGCCCATGGCGTACATCAGGATGTCTCCGCCCGCTCCTCCGTATTCCTTCGGCATCGGGATCCCCAATATTCCCAAATCCCGCATTTTCGGGATCGTTTCTTTCGGGAATCTTTCTTGCTCGTCAACTTCCGCAGCGATAGGTTTTACTTCGTTTTCAGCAAATTCTCTGATCATTTGCTTGAAAAGTTCATGTGATTTTGACAACTTAAATTCCATCCTACTTTTCCTCCTAACTGATTTTTTATAATAAAAGTTTGTTACGCAAACAATTATAAACGCATACGAAAAAAATTTAGCAAAAACAATACAATAAATAATATAATGAAAATACGCAAAAAGTCAAGGAAAACATGAAAAAAATTTGAAGGTTCCCGTCTCCCGATGAAGATTCTCCCGCTCAGAAAACCACAAAACGCTTGTTTTTTTTGCGTAAATCCTGTAGAATAAAGGTATCTGACCAGCATCGGAAAAACGGGAGGAATCATGCCGGAAGAAATAAACGGCGGCGAAGACCGCATCTATCTGTGGAAGAAGGGAACAGACATCATCCAGCGGCCGGACCATCTCCGTTTTTCCATTGATTCGGTCCTGGTGGCGGATTTCGCGAAAATTCAAAGAAACACGACGCGGATCCTCGATCTCGGTTGTGGAAACGGGGCCATTCCCCTCTTTTTGGCTAAAAAAACCAAGGCAAAAATCACCGGAATCGACATCCAGGCCGAAGCCTGCGAGCTGGCCCGGAAAAACGCGGCCATCAACGGTCTTTCGGAACAGATCTCCGTCATCTGCGACGATATGAAAAATTGGCGGACGCATTTTCCTCCGCGCTCCTTTGACCATGTGATCTCCAATCCGCCTTTTTTTCCCTATAACGAGCACAGCCTGACAAAGGGCGGAGAGGCGCTCAAAATCGCAAGGCACGAGACAAAACTTGCCCTCGGGGAGCTCATCGGGGTCGCAAGCGCGCTGCTGAAAGATTGGGGGAGATTCACCCTTGTGCACCGGGCGGAGCGCCTGCCGGAGATTTTCGATTTCCTGCGGGAAAACCGCCTCGCACCCAAGCGGCTCCGGATCTGCCACGCGAGACCATCCAAAGACGGAAGGATTCTCCTGGTGGAAGGAGTCAAATGCGGAAAACCGGGGTTGACTGTTCTTCCGCCCCTGATCTTGCACGGAGAAGGACGCCTGTACTCGGAAGAAGTCCAAAATATGTTTGCCGCGCCGGGCGACGACGATTCGCCCAGCGTTTCCAATAATAACGATTTAAACGGAGGTAAGACAATGACGTTGTTCAAGCACAAACTGCACACCAAGGAGCGGGAATCCATGATCAAAATCTCGAATCTCATCCGGGAGGATGTACGGCAAAGCGGCGTGACGTCGGGCATTGCCCTGGTGTACTGCCCCCACACGACTTCGGGAATCCTGATCAACGAAAACGCCGATCCTCACGTGGTCATGGACCTCCTGTACCTGTCAAAAAAGCTCTTCCCCGAGGGGGACCCCAAGTATCTCCACGCCGAAGGGAACTCCCACGCCCATGCCAAGGCGGTCCTCGCAGGAAATTCCAAAGCTGTCGTCATTGAGGAGGGAAAGCTCATTCTCGGTCATTGGCAGGATGTGTTTTTCTGTGATTTTGACGGCCCCCGGGACCGGGAATTTTTTGTAAAAATCCTGGAAGGGTGAAAGAATAAAAAAGGGCGGTATTTTCGCCCTTTTCATTTGAATTCATTCAATAGAATTACACCGTCTTCATGTAAACCGTGGATTTTCCCACGCCTTCCTTGGACAGCATGCCGCGGTCCGTCATGTCTTTCAACAGCGAGAGAACCCGGGATTGCTTCAGTTTCAGCTTGCGCTCCACGTCTTTTCTTGTGAAATACGGCTGTTGTACCGCCAATTGCAGAATCTTGCTGTACTGTCCTTTGAATTCCCGGATTTTTTCCGTTTCCCGCTCTTCTTTCGGAAAAGGAATTTCCGCCTGCACTACGGGAGAGGCCGCTTTCTTTGTTCTCTTCGGTTTTTTGGCTTCGGGAATCGTTTCCTCTTTTGTTGCTATTATCGTCTCTACCGCTTCTCTGCTTTCGATTTCCGCTTCTCTTGCCACCGGCTCTTGAACGATTGTCTCCGTTTTCGTCTCCACCGGCGCCTTGGCTGCAGTTTCGACCTTTTCTTTCATTTCATTTTCTTTCATTTCATTTTTCTTCCGCGTTTCGCGCAGTCCGCCCGGCGCGAATTCTTCTGACGTTTCCGCTGAAACAGCCGCGTCTTGCGGCGCGCCGCTATCCGCCGCCTTTACCCTTTTGACATCGAGGCGCGGGGCTTCCGGGAAATCCGGCAGAATGTCGGTCGTCAGCTCGTCGTACATTTCGTAGGAGAGGACCATCTTTTTTCCCGAACGGGACTTGGCGCTCTTCTTGAACAGGGCGTTGACTTCTTCTTCCGTGGGAAAAACCAGTGTCTGGATTGAGGATTTGTCATACTGCGTTTTCCGGACCGGCTCCTGAAAATCGTCTCTTCCGGCCAGAGAAAAAGCGCTGGCCTTGAAGACCGTGTCTCTGGCGGCGATCAATTTGGCTCGCAAGTAGCCCAAAAAATTGTTCTTATTGTAATAGACGGTGCCGGAAACCGTGTCAATTTTCCCGCTGAGATCCAGTTTCGTCCTGCCCTTCCACATGATTCCCCCTCCTGTAACTTGCGTAAGACTCCGCACTATGAACTATGAATGTCTAAAAGACAGATACTACAAGACAAATTTTTTATATTATACCACTTTTCACAAATTATGGCAAGTCTTTTCTTCTTTGTCATAAGTCTGAGTCCTGAAAGAACATGTCATTTCCCGAAAATGGAGTTTCTTTTTCCCGCAAAAGGCGATGCGTTTCCGTCGCTTTCTTCAATAAAATCGAAGCGCCCTACTGTGTAAAGGCTCATTCGGGCGCATTCCTCATGGCAGTCTTCGATGTCCATGTGTTTTAGCGGGCATTTTCCCTTGTCCTGCCCGCTCAGGGCCCCGGCCTGGACCGCCGAGAGAATCACGCCTGTCACAATAAACACAAAAAGGAGTCTCCCGGTAAATTGTTTGCGGATCCGCCGCAAAAGGTGAAGGGCTCTCTTTAATTTTCCCATATTATTTTCCTCCCGTTTTTGTTCCGGTCAACTTTTCGCAAGATATTTCTGAAAAGCTGACAAATAAAAAATATGCCAACTTAATGCATACCATTTCATTATAACATAGAATTGTTGTTTTGTCATCCTTTTTTTTATTATTTTTTACAAATCGGCCATGGATACGTCAGCCTTTTTTGTCTTCTTGTCATAACCAATGCCTGCTAATAGAACCCTCCCCGCGTGTCCCTCCAACAATCTGCCTGATCGCACCCAGCGCTTTTTATCCCATTTCAATTCCACAGACAAATTAGTTTTCTCCTCCCGTAAAAAAGCCGTCCGCCCGTGATAAAACACGGGCGGATAACTTTTCGGTATATTTTATTCTAAATGCTTTGGAGGGACTTGGTTGGTTTTATCCCGGATAGGACGGGCGGCCCGGAGGGACCGGGCGAAAAATCTTTCGCCCCTACAATTGCGGGTTAGGTGAACGCCGATACGTATATCAGGCGGGCGGATTTTACATCCTCACCGCGAAATTCATCCCATACCGCGTGCTGTCCATG
>JAISST010000004.1 GCA_031272945.1 Fusobacteriaceae bacterium | reverse complement strand
CGGCCACCGGCGTCGCCTCATAGTATACCACATCCAGCGACAGCCCGTCCTCCAGATAATTCACGGCGTCGCCCAAATCTTCGGAACGCAGTTCCATGGTTTCCCAGGTCTCGGGGTTCGAGAATACGTAAGAATCCCCGTCCTGATAGGAAAAGACGGCCTTGACCTTGTCCAGTTTTATATCGTCCATTTTTTCGTCCGCCTTGTAGACGGCGTCGGAAATATTGCTGTTCAAAAGATTTTTCATCTTGAGTTTGACGACCGCCGCGTTTCTTCCGGATTTGTTGTATTCGGTCTTCAAGATCACAAAAGGATCGTTTCCGATTTTGATCGTACTGCCTGCTCGTAATTCCTGAGCGATTTTCATAGTTTACCTCCTGAGTATTCTTGTATAAATGATTTTAGTTTTTCCAATAAATTGCAACGGGTCGTAAGTTCCGCGGCAAATTGCTCATGGACGCTTGCGATTGCGTCGAGGTTGCGGAAATAATGGAGCCAGGACTCAACGGACGGATCTTGCGTCCCCTGGGACCTGTCGTTGTACTCCCGGAACAGCGCCGCCGTCTTTTCCCATTGGGGCGATTCCCTGTCCCAGAACTTGCCGTAGACCCGCAGAAAGCCCTCCAATTTTTCCATTTGCGCGTTTCCCTCCTGGGGATAAAGCTCCCAGAGGTAGGGCTTGCCCGAGGCGGCCGCTATGGCGGCGGAATCCTCCCCCCGCGCCAAATTGAAATCCGCGGCGTCCACCAATTCCTCATACATGTCCTGGTTGAAAAAATCCACGCATTTCAGTTCTATTTTACCACATTTATATATATTTCCAAAGTCTTTTTTATGAAAAAACGAAAGATTCTTGCGCACAGAGTTCCCCGCCTTCTCCCCGATCACCAGCAAAAGCACCGGTCTGTCCAGCAGCCGCAGGGCTTCGAAAAAATTGGAAAAATCTCTTTCATAGGAAAAAACCGTTCCCCGCAGGGCGTCTTCCCCCGCTCCGAATGAGCCGAAATACTTAAAGCGATATTTTTCGGGATTCTTGCGGATCCGCTCCGAAAGGTGAGGACGGCTCAGAATGCCGCCGCTTTCAGGCGTAAAACCCGGAAAATAAAAATATTTCCGCAGGGTCCCGGGGCCCGGAGATTCCTTCAAATGGCAGCCTTCCGCCCACTTTTCCCCGGTCAGATACTCGATGTTGACGAGCAGTTTTGATTTTTCCCGGGCGACCTCGAGATATTCCTCCGGGAGTTCGCAGCCGAAGGTCTGGAGAATCAGCGGCGCGGGGCCGGGATTGCGAAAATTGGCCAGGAAAAAGTCTTCCCGGATAAATGTGAGCCCGCCCCATTGCTGCATAGGACGGCGTTCCTTAATGGCGGGGCACAGGACCTTCAGTTCTTTGAGGCTGTTGACGATGACCCGGATCGAAGTCTCCCCCGGCAACGTGCGCCGGAGTTCCTTGGCCAGCCGCAGGACGACGCCGATGTCCCCGTAGTTGTCGATGACTTTGCAAAAAATGTCAAATCCGGGGCTCTGGGTCGAAAGGGGGAGCTCCACGCCCTGTCCCTCGGCTTTCCGCCGGTCGAAATCCCGCCGGGCCTTGCGCATCCATTGGGGATGATCCAGCATGGCGCGGCCGATGGCCGTCATGTCCGCGAGTCCGTTTTCCACAAGCCAGCTGGCCTGACTTTCCTTCCGGATCCGCTTTACGGCGATCACCGGAATATGCACATGTTTTTTGATTTCCGTGGCCATGTAGACAACCCAGTCCAACGGAAAATCTTCGGGGCAATTTATTTTCTCCTCCCGCTTGAAGGAAGGGTCGGGGATTCCCGAAGACACATGCAACAGGTCGACGCCTATACTCTCGAGATACTGCGCGATGGCGATTCCCTGCTCCAGATGGGGCTCGTTGCCGCCGAGCCGGTAGCCCAAAATAAAATGATCGTCAAAAAGAGCCCGGGTCCCCTTGATCAAGCGGTCCACAAAATACATCCGCCGGGAGAAATCCCCGCCGTATTCGTCGGTCCGGAGATTCCACAGAGGCGAGGCCAGCTGGGACAGCAGATAGGCGTGAGCCCCGTGGACCTCGATGCCGTCGAAGGAGGCTTTTTTCGCCCGGATAAAGGCGGCTTTGAAGTCGTCGAGGATCGTGTCGAGTCTGTCTTTGGAGATAGACTTGATCTTTTCTTTGAATCCCGCGTGATGGAGCTGAATCATGACCTTGGACGACGTCTCATGGACGGCGTCGGCGATCTGCTTCAGACCTTCGATGAATTTGTCGTCCCAGATCCCCAATTGGTGATCCCGGAGCTTTCCACCGATGCTGACGGAGGTGGCTTCCACAATGATGAGCCCCACGCCGCTTTTGGCTACGGACCGATACCAGTTCACGAGCCGGTCGTTGGCGAAGCCCTCGGTCCCCAATACGGAAAAACGGACCAGCGGCGGCAGCACGATCCGGTTGGGGATCGTGAGTCCCTTGATCTCAATGGGATCGAATATGGTCACAGCGGGCTTTTTCATTTGCCTTCCCTTCCCTGTTCCTCTTCCTGCAGGCCTTTTTCCATGGACGAGCGGTAAAAATAGCGGGACACAAGGGCCAGGGGCGCCAGCAGGATCGCAAGCGCTAAAATCACAAGGGCCGGACCCGCTCCCCGGGACGCTAAGTTCTGGATCACGGCATCAATAACGATGGCCCCCACAAGGACCATAATACAATAAAACAAGTAGTTGCCGGGGTTGAAACCCTCTTCGGCGAGGGCGCTCACGAGCATCAGGATGCTGAAGGCGCCGCCCACATAATAAATCCCGTAGTTTTCGGGCAAAAGAGCCGTAAAATACGACAAGGCAAGACCGACGCCGAATACGGCGTACGTGGCGACAAACACAAACCAATCTCTTTTCTTCATGATATTCTCCCGGAATAAAATGATTGCAGCCAATTATACTGACTGCAACCATGAAATATCAGCAGTCAATTTCTATGACTGCAAACATTATACCGCTTTTTCTTGATTTTTTCAATTCTTTTTTAGGACCTTTTTCAAGGCCTCCGCTTTGTCCGTTCGCTCCCAGGGCGTATCGAGGTCCGTGCGCCCGATGTGGCCGAAGGCGGCCAGGTTTTGATATTTGATTTTTCCCGAACGAAGCTCCAGGGCTTTCTCTATGCCCCGGGGCGTCAGATCAAAGACGGTTCGGACGGCTTCCGAAAGGGAGGCCTCGTCGACTTTGCCCGTACCGAAAGTATCCACCTTAATCGAGACGGGTTCGGCAACGCCGATGGCGTAGGAAAGCTGCACTTCGCATTTATCGGCCAAATCGGCGGCCACGATGTTTTTCGCAACCCACCGGGCCGCGTAGGCCCCCGAGCGGTCCACCTTGGAGGGATCCTTTCCCGAAAAGGCGCCGCCGCCATGGCGGAAATAGCCGCCGTAAGTATCGACGATGATCTTTCTGCCCGTGAGGCCCGTATCTCCGCTGGGTCCGCCGATCACGAAACGGCCGGTGGGATTGATGTGATAGCGTTTGATGGCCCCCGGGTCCAGGCCGTAGCGCCGAAGCACCGGACTCACGACTTTTTCGATGACTTCTTCCCGGATAAAAGCCTGACTCACGTCGGGCTCATGCTGTACGGAGACCACAACGGTTTCCACGTGATCCACGCGGTTTGTTTCGTCATAGGCCAGCGTCACCTGGGACTTGGCGTCAGGCCGGGCCCAGGGGAGCGCTCCCTCCCGGGTGAGTCTTGTCAATAACACGAGGATTTCCCGGGCCAAAACGATGGCCAGCGGCATGAGCTCCGGCGTCTCCCGGACTGCGCCGCCGAACATGATGCCTTGGTCCCCGGCGCCTCCCGTATCGACGCCCATGGCGATATCGGGGGACTGGGCGTGGATCCCGTTCAGCACGCCGCAGTTGGGGTCGAAGCCGAGACCTTCCCGATAACCGATTTCCCGGATTTTCTCCCGGATCACCTTCTGAATGTCCACATAGGTGGTCGTGGTGATCTCTCCGCCGACAATGACCTGCCCCGTCGTGCAGAAGACCTCGCAGGCCACCCGGGCGTCAGGGTCCCGCTCGAGGCATTCGTCCAGAATGGCGTCCGAGATCTGGTCCGAAATTTTATCCGGATGTCCCGGCGACACAAATTCCGATGTAAAGTACGTAAATTTTCCCATGAATCCTCCTCTCTTAAAAAAAAACCCTTTCCTGCAACAGAAAGGGAAGGAAATACCATATTTCTCCATCTGTCAGGATTTAGCACCACGTCCTTCTTTCAGAACAGGTTGCTGAGACGTCACAGGGCCTGGCCCTCAATCTCTCTTGATGGGTTGCAACATTGAAACCAACATATTATAGCGCAAATTTTCAGAAAAAGCAATGTTTTTTTAGATGTGGAGCACTTTTTTTATGATGTCCGAACGTTTGATCATCCCGCGGTAGCGGTTCTTCTCGAGCACATAAAAACGGGTGATCCCTTTTTTCACGATAATGGAGCAGATCTCAAGGATCGGCGTTTTGGGATCAATCGTGACGACGTCCGCCTTTCGGCGGTACAGGCTTTCAATGGTCGCGGTCTTTTCGTTCTTGATGTATTCCTCGAAGGGTTCTCCGACGGTCATAAAATTCAGATTGCCGATATAGGAAAGGTAATCGGGCATCCCGAAGGCGATCAATTCTTTTTCGGTGATCTCCCCCAAGAATACGCCGTCGTCGCCGACGACCGGAAGTCCGCTGATCTTCTCCAATATCAGCCGTTTGGCCGTCTGTTCCA
>JAISST010000092.1 GCA_031272945.1 Fusobacteriaceae bacterium | reverse complement strand
CGATATTGATCAAAACATTGAGCCAGGCGCCTTGCAGGGCCGCCTTCAGATTCAAGGCCGCTACCCCCAGATCACTTGCGGCGGTCTCGTTGGACTTTCCCGTAATTTTCGCGGCGGCTTCCAGCGCTTGCAACGCAAAGCGCATCATGTCCATGGGCGGTTCCGTACAGACTTTCAAGGCGTTTTGCATGGCGAGTTTCTTTGCGCTTTTTTCCTGTTCCGTGCTTTTCGGCATTGCGAAGACCGCCGTCATGACGGCAAATGTCTTCGTATCCCGATCTGTGACTTCCAGAAAGTTCTTTTGCAAAGAGAGGGTCTTTTCCCGTACCTCCCGGAGCAAAGGCTCAAAGGCCTCATATTTGACTTTTCCCAGAGAAAGGGCGCACACCATGGCGGTCAAAGCGCAGCCCTGCGCGCCGGCCACGGCCGCGGCGGATCCTCCTCCCGGAGCGGGCGCGTCGCTTTCAAGCACATTCATATATTCTTTCAGACTCATTCCGGATAATTCCATTTTCCGATCTACTCCCCTATCAGATGATATTCCATGACCTGTTTCATGCAATCAAAGTTTTCCAGCTGCAGATAGAATTCCGCCGCGTCCAGCAGCGCTTTCGCGGGAGTCAGGCCCACGATTTCGCTCCCAATAATGCGCACGCCCCAGCGGCGGCATTCGGCCTTGACCATTTCGAAAACGCGGTAGAGAGGCGTCCCTTCATAATTGACCATGTTCATGGAGACCTGGGCGATTTTTCTGTCTTCCAGCATGACGCCGATCGCTTTGCAGTACTTGAATCCTCCGCTGGAACCGCGGATAATTTTCGCGATTTTATCGGCGATTTTCAAATCGGGGGTATCGAGGTTGATATTGTAGGCCACAAGGGGCATGCGGGCCCCGATGGCAGTGATTCCCGCCGTGGGATGAATCTTTCGCTCGCCGAAGTCAGGCGCCCACTCTTCTTGAAGCAATTTTTCCGGCATTCCTTCGAACTGCCCTTTGCGGCATGTGGCAAGATTCCTCCTTTTTTCCGTAGTCGCGCTGTCTTCATAGAGAAAGCTCGGGATTTTCAATTCTTCCCACATTCTTTTGGCCACCCGTTTGGAAATATCAATACATTCCTGCACCGTCACATTCATGGTGGGCACAAAGGGAATCACGTCCGTGGCCCCCATTCTGGGATGGGCGCCCTCATGTTTTGTCATATCAATCAACTCCGAAGCGGTCTTAGCCAGCTGGAAAGCGACTTCTTCCACGGCCTCGGGGCTGCCTACCAGGGTGATTACGCAGCGGTTGTGGTTTTCGTCCGATTGAAAATCAAAGAGGGAACAACCCGGAATACTCTTTGCCACCGCCTCCAATTTTCCCAATATTTCCTTATTTCTTCCCTCACTGAAATTCGGGATACATTCTACAAGTTTTGCCATGATTTACCTCCATTAAATTCTGATTGCCGGGAAATTCCTCAGCCGTTGAAGCCCTGTACAAATGTTTTGATGAACCAGATTGTGGCGGGCTGATAGATGATATCCACAAGAAAAGCGCCGACGATGGGTACGATCATCATGGCCCGGCGGGACATGCCATAGCGTTCGTTGATGGCGGTCATGTTGACGATGGCCGAAGGCGTAGCGCCCAACCCGTGCCCGCAAAGCCCAGCGCACATAACGGCCGCGTCGTAATTGGAACCTAAAACGCGGAAGACTACGAAGTACGCAATCAGGATCATAAAGACTACCTGGCATACGAGAACCACGAGAACACCGCCGATGAGTCCGGACAGTTCCCAGAGTTTCAGCGTCATCATGGCCAGGGAAAGATACATGGCAAGCATGACGTCGCCGATTTTTTCGACGAGTGGATAATCAAAGCGGTACATTTTCGCCTGCTCATTCAGATTGCGGATCACGACCGCCACAAACATCGCGCCTACATAAGTAGGGAAGGACATTTTGATCAGGCTTCCGATCCATTTGGAAATCAAGGTCCCCAAGGCCATACAGATAAAGATCACCGCGACATTTTTCATAATGTCAAGGCCGGTCAGCGATTGTCCTGTGGACGCGTTGACGCTGGTCACATCCGATGTGAAGTTTTCGCTTTCATCCACTTTCAGATGATTTTTTTCAATGAGCCTGCGTCCGAGAGGTCCGCCGACCAGAACGGCCGTAATAAGCCCGAATGTGGCGGAAGCGACGCCGACGACGGTTCCTCCCATGTAACCCATTTGTGTGAATGTGCCGCCATAAGCGGTCGCCGCTCCATGTCCGCCGATCATGGAAATGGCGGAGGCGAGGAGCGCGTAGGGAGCTTCAAGGCCGATCACCTTGGATACTCCGATTCCGATGACGTTCTGAAAAATGGAAATAATGCCGGCGATGAGCCAGTACACAACCAATAAAAAGCCCCCCTTTTTCAGCAGGGAAAAACTGGCGCCCAGTCCCACAGTCGTAAAGAATGTAAGCATGAAGGGATCCTGGAAAGTGTTTGTGAACTGGAACTGAAAAGCCCCTGTCGTATGGCCGATCCAGGTGATGATCATGAAAAGGAATCCTCCGACAACGGGCGCGGGAATACAGTATTTTTCGATGGGTTTGAAGATTTTCCGGATGGAAAAGCCAAGCAACAGCAGGATTGCGGCAAGGGCCAGCGTCAGGATCTGGTCCATTTTGATGGTGAATACGTTTTCGATCATTTCAAAATTCATAGTTTTTTTGCGGATAGAACGTTCCTATCTGCTTCCTCCTTTTATAATATGGTCAGCTTGCGCTGCGGGACACAGTATTTTGAAAGCAGGGCAACGATGTAAACTGAGAGATCAGAAGCTTATTGAAAAACCGCGATTTCCGCAATGACCACATTCGCGCCCCTGTTGGGGGCGGCTGTGGTCGCCAGGATGGAATCGTCCTTCCCGGGCGTACCTTCAATGATGAGACTGTCAAAGGGGTCGAGATGATATCGGCCGGCGGTTTCCGTCTCAATAATCAAGGGACCGTCGACGGCAAGGGCAAAGCGGGTTGTGGCGCCGGGCATATTGCCCCGTTCAAAGAGAACGACGGAGTCTTCTATCAATTGATGGACGACGCGGCCTTTGCCGTATCCCTTTCGGATCATCAGGTTGAAATCCAGCACTTTTCCGAAACTCTCCGTATCCCAGGCCCCGTCAAAAAAGTCCTGCCCGAATTGTTTCAAATGGACCGGAGGTTCCCCGTTATGCCGGACGATCAGCTCCCCGGACAAAATCATCAGGATTCGCTCATAGTCCTCCAATTTTGTAAAAACGCTGTGCTCCAGTTCCACCGTGGCGGAAGACAATCTCCAGATAAAATCCCGTTTCGCGTAGAGGGTATTTTCGGGATATATTGCCAGCTCCTTGGTAATGCCGCCGCTCCATTTGCTCTCTTTATATTGGTCGCTTCGAATGATGGTCACCTTCAGTGACATGAGGGACTCTCCTTTTTTAAAGAATCTATTTCTACTCCATATTATACCATGAGAATATGGAAGAAAGAAAGGTTTTTTGATGATTCAATTTTGTCATAGGGCAAGTGTAAGATTTTCGAAAATTTTCTTGACATTTTGAACAATGTGTTGCTTTGAGAGCATGGACACGAAATTGCCTATGAAAATTTAAATTGTTTATTGACAAGAAGCAAGTAAAATGTTATACTAAACATCATGATGTATACAACGATGTATACTTGTTTGATAAAAGGCTGTATGAGACGATTAAGGAGGGATGCACATTGAAAAAAATGAAACTGACGATGGGCGATTATGTGGTCTATGCCCGTCTTCACACCGACAAAGTTCCACAGTACATTGCCGCCATGGAAAAGGCCTTTCCCGCCAAAGGATTGGTCCGTCACGCCAAGATCTGTGACAACGAATGGATGTTGCCGATGCCTTTTGGTATTGACGTGGATGAGCCGGAAAATCATGTACGCCCAGTACCGGGGGACATTGGCTATAATCGCATGGGCCAGTTTTTCTGCAGCTGGTATGCGCCGATGGAACCGCTGGGGTGGACGAATCTGATCGCAAGCGTTGACGCGAATGATCTGCCTGAGTATGGGCGTCGGATGAAGGAAATCTGGACAAAGCCCGGCGCGACGATAGAAATGGATATTGTGGAGGTGGAAGCCTGATGAGCGACATTGTGAAAGAATTAAATGAACGTTCACAAAAAATGCTGGCGGAACGGCCGCAAGACATGGACAGTATGAGAAAACGGATGGGCGCCAGAGATCAAAACGCCTCCATTGCTATTTACGCCTATGTGGACATCGGAGCGACGGCGGATATTCTCTACTATTGGGAAAAAGCGAGCCTCAAAGAGGATTACGAACTGAGTACATTGATAAAAATAGTGTCTGACTGGATGCTGTTTGTGGCGGATCGCATACCTCGCTATTATCGCTTTCATGAGACCAGTGCCCTCACTGTCAGCGCTATGGAGGCTCTAAAAACGGTCAAAACAAGAGCCGAAGCCAAAGAACTCTTGAAGGCGATCCAACATTATTATACCGAGCTGAAATTCTGGATTGATCTGGACATCCCCTGGCCGGAAATCGGCGACGCCTACGCCAAAGCCAAAGGAGATCCGGCGCCCCGGGTTGATTAGCGATAATCAGGCGGGAGACGGAGAAAATGGCGGAAAGAATTCAAGATGTATTGAGGTATATTGAGCTCCACGAAACCGAATATGTGACGTTGTTGCAAGAATTCTGTCGACAACCGAGTATTGCGGCAAGCGGAGAAGGCATGACGGAAATGGCGGAAATGGTCCTGAAGCGCCTTGAATTGCTTCGGGCCGAACCCCGTCGCATTGAAACGGGTGGAAGTCCGGTGATCTATGGTCATATTGAGGGAAAGTCGCCGCGAACGTTGGGATTTTACAATCATTATGACGTTCAGCCGGCAGATCCTTTAAACGAATGGATTTCCCCGCCCTTTGACGCCAATGTGATGGACGGTTACCTCTATGGTCGCGGCGCCGTGGACAACAAAGGAGGTCTTGTCGCTCGGATTGCCGCGGTGGATGCCTGGTTCCACGTATGGGGCGAACTCCCGGTAAGCGTCAAGTTTTTCGCTGAAGGGGAAGAGGAAATCGGCAGTCCGCATTTGGCAAGCTTCGCAAAAGAAAACCCCGAATTGATCGTTTGTGACGGCTATATGTGGGAAGGCGGAAGCAAAGAACCTAACGGTCCGCCGGAAATTGCCCTCGGCGCCAAAGGGATGCTCTACGTGGAATTGTTTTCCGGCGACAGCGCCGATGTGCATTCGGCAAAGGCCGCGATGTTGGAAAGCCCTGTATGGCGTCTGGTATGGGCTCTTGCCACGCTGAAAGATGAAAAAGAGAACATTCTGATCGAAGGATTTTATGACGGAATTCCGGAACTCACCCGGGCGGAGAAAGAAGCGCTCAATACGGATATCTTCGATATGGAGAAAGCGCATAACCATTTCGGCGGAAACAGGTATCTTCCCGGCTTGACCCGGAATGAACTCCTGACACGGCTTTATTATAAGCCGACATGCAACATTTGCGGAATAAGCGCAGGATACCAGGGGCAGGGTTCAAAAACCATCCTGCCAGGGAAGGCCTCGGCAAAACTGGATTTTCGTCTCGTCCCGGGACAAGACCCGACACGGATTCCCGGTTTGCTCCGGACTCATCTTGACAAGCACGGTTTCGGAGATATCGAGGTGGTTTGTCTTTCCGGATGCAAAGCCTATCGAACCGATCCCGAAACGCCTTTCGCAAAGGCTGCGGTTTCCGCTCTGGAAAAGCTCTATGGAACAAAGGCCTGTATCCGCCGCAGCGAGGCGGGGACGTCCCCGATGTATACGTTTTGCGAGGGAAAAGCCATCCCCGCGGCTATGTTCGGGGCAACAAACAAAGATTCCAGCATTCATTCGCCAAACGAAAAATTGGGCCTGGCTAATTTTGTGCAAAACATAAAAATTACGGCCATGGTTATGGAAGAACTTTCAAAATATTAAATCATTACCGATATGAAATAAGCCAAGGAGGTCTATCAATGAAAAAAAGCTTCACAAAAATGCTGTCAACCCTGACCATCTTCACAGTATCACTGAGTTTATTCGCAGGATCCGTGATCGCCTCCGGAAATGCAAATCGTACGCTTACCATAGGGACCAATCTCGATATCCTGTCTGTCGATCCGCAACTGACAAACGCCGGAGGTACATCCGCAGTTCTCTTCAACGTCTATTCGCGATTGATGAAACAGGATACGGATATGTCGATTATTCTGGATCTGGCGACAAAATATGAAATGGTGGATGATCTGACATGGGTATTTACCCTAAGAGATGACGTAACCTTCCATAATGGCGATAAATTCACGGCGGCAGATATGGAATTTTCTCTGAATCGGGTATCGACAGACGCAAAATTAGGAGAAAAGATCCATTTTGACGGTCTGGCCGGAGTCAGAGCCATCGACGATACACATCTGGAAGTCAAGACAAAGGCGCCTATGCCGACGCTCCTTTCACTATTGGCGAAATCGGGTTCCGAGGCCCTGCCGAAAAAATACATTGAAGAAAAAGGCTGGGATTATTTTCTGCAACATCCTGTGGGAACAGGACCTTATCAGTTGGAGAGTTATGTCAAAGACGATCGCGTGACGCTTGTTCCTTACCCCAAGTATTATGGTACGCCGAATCCTGATTGGGACAAGGTTGTGTTCCGGGTGATTCCCGAAGTTTCCACAAGAGTCGGCGAATTGCTTGCCGGAAATGTGTCGATCGTCAATTCCATCATTCCTACGGAATGGGACAGAATCAATAACAACCCGGGTACCGCGGTCCAATACGGGCCTTCCAGCAGAACGTATCAAATTGCCCTTAAAACAAACGCTCCGTTCCCTACGGCTGATATTCGCGTGCGGAAAGCGATTGACTACGCGATCAACGATAAGCTGATCGTGGATCAGATTCTTCGCGGCGCCGGTCGGGTTATGCTGACCAGAATTCCCGAAGGGGTCTTCGGCAACAATCCGAAGTACAACGACGCCTATAATTATGATCCAAAAGTTGCGAAAGAGCTTTTGGCGGAAGCGGGTTATCCCAACGGTTTTGCTTTGACTCTCCAAGCGCCTAATGGCAGTTATCTGATGGATTCCCTTGTGGCGCAGGCTGTAGCGGCTATGCTCGGTGAAGTGGGAATCAAAGTGGATCTGGAACTCATGGAATCCAGCGCGTGGTCCAATGTCTACAATACCAGAACGCCCAAAGACGCTTTTCTGACTTGTTTCGGACTCGGTTTCTTCGACTCGGCCTATGGTCTCGTAGGATATACGGAACAGACTTCAAAGGGAATGACAAACTGGGCTGACAAGACTTATAACGAATTGTTTATCAAAGCGCGCAGCAACATGAATCCGACGGAACGTGAAAAAGAATTTCAGACTTTGCAGGATATTATTGCCGAAGAACGACCCTATGTATGCATGCTGCAAATAACGGTAACCTTTGGCGTCGCGGACAATATTGCATTCAAAGCGCGGCTTGACGAAGTGTTTGATCTTTTGAAAATCCGCCGCAAGTAATGGCCGGCTGTTGTTTTAGGGGGGAAGTTCTATGCTGAAATATTTATTGCGCAGAATACTCCAGATGGTTCCCGTACTTGTTTTAATATCCGTCATCGTATTTTGTTTTGTGAATATTTCCGGAGATCCGACGGCGACGTTGCTTCCTCCCAACGCGACCATCGAAGAACGGCAGATTATGCGGGATGCGCTGGGACTCAACGAACCGCTCTATATTCAATATGGTATTTTTGTCAAAAATGTGCTTCACGGGGATTTTGGGACGTCCTTTCGATACAAGGTCCCCGCGTTGCGCGTTGTCATGGAAAAAATTCCGGCTTCTCTGGAATTGGCGGGATTCTCTCTTTTGGCTTCCGTGATTTTCGGCATAACCTTCGGGGTTTTGTCCGCAAAGGCAAAGAATACGCCCTTCGATCTCGTGATGAATGTTCTGTCGGCCCTGGGACGAAGTATGCCGAATTTCTGGATGGGCATTATGCTGATTCTTTTGCTGGGAGTGACCTGGAAAATTCTGCCGGTGTCGGGAAGAGGAAACTGGCGGTATTTGATTTTACCGTGTACGTCTCTCGCGATTCAGAACGCGTCGCGGATCATCCCCCTCGTTCGTTCCAATATGCTGGAAATCATGCAGCAGGATTATATTCGCACCGCAAAGAGCAAAGGCCTGAAAGACAATGTTGTCACGTTCAAACATGCCTTTAAAAACGCTTTGGTTCCTGTGGTAACGATTACAGCCCTGCAAATTCCCACGTTGATCGGAGGTTCGCTCGTAACGGAGACTGTTTTTTCATGGCCCGGGTTGGGACAACTGGTGATTCAATCCATCGGCTCGCACGATCTGACCGTCGTGCAGGCTTGCGTCTTTATCATTGCCGTCATTACCATGGCGGCCAATCTGCTGGCTGATCTGGCATATTGCCTGATTGATCCGCGAATTCGTTATTGAGGAGACAAATCATGGAAAATGACAGAAAACATGATTCGGAATCCATAAAGATCCAACATTCCGTTCTCTATGATCTTCCGCGCCTGATCCGCCGGAGTTCTTCCGGGATGCTGGGCTTTATCATCGTCGCGTTTGTGATTTTCATCGCCATATTTGCCGATGTGTTAACGCCGCACAAGGCGGACGCCTTGAACCTGATTGCCATTGCCAAGCCGCCCGCCTGGATAGCCGGTGGTTCCAGCGCCCATTTGCTGGGAACGGACATGCTGGGGCGGGATATGCTGGCCCGGATTCTTGTGGGCTCAAGAATATCTTTGATGGTGGGGGTTTTCTCGGTAGTGGTCGCCGGATTCATCGGGACGGTGCTGGGGATTTTGTCAGGATATTACGGCGGTCTGCTTGACGCCGTGATCATGCGGATCAGCGATTCATTCCACGCCATTCCGCAGACGCTTTTTGCCATGGTGGTTTTGGTGGTCATGGGCTCAGGCGTGTTTACGTTGATATTTGTCATCGGCATTACCACCTGGGTGTTTTATGCCCGGATGATTCGCAGCGAAGTTCTGCGAATCAAATCGGAAGAATATATCAAAGCGGCTCGTACGATGGGGACATCCGGTTTTATGATTATGGTTCGCCATGTCCTGCCCAATGTGACGCCGTCTTTCATCGTTGTTTCCACCATCAGCGTGGCAACCAGCATTTTGGCGGAAGCGACGCTCAGTTTTCTCGGGCTCGGGATACAACCGCCCATGGTGACTTGGGGCGTTATGCTGAGCGACGGCAGAAATTACCTGACCACAAGCTGGTGGATTGCAACGTTTCCCGGGATTGCCATATCTCTGACCGTTCTGGGCATTATGCTTTTGGGCAACTGGCTCCGGGACGTTCTTGATCCCAAAAATCAGGGAATACAATAGCAGAAGGAGGTTGGCCATGATAGAATCTCCCAAAACGGATGATACCATTTTATGCGTATCGAATTTGAATATCAGCTTTCAGACAAAAGACGGCCCCGTACGTGCGGTGGAAGGATTGGACCTTGAGGTAAAAAAAGGGGAAATCCTGGCCTTGGTCGGGGAAAGCGGCTGCGGGAAGAGCGTGACATCTTTAGCGATTATGGGTCTTATCGAGTATCCGGGAATCGTCAAGGCTTCCGGGATTTGGCTGGCGGGCAGGGAAATATCCGGGGAAACTAGGGACGAAATCCGTAAAATGCGAGGTACGGAAATGGCCATGATCTTTCAAGATCCGCTTACGTCTTTGAATCCGCTCTATACAGTGGGAAACCAGATTTCGGAACAATTTTTGGCGCATAATTCTGCATTGGATAGAGCAACGGCCAAAAAGAAAAGCGTTGAGATGATCCGCAAAACGGGAATTCCGGCTGCCGAAGCCATTTATGACTACTATCCGCATCAATTGTCCGGTGGAATGCGCCAGCGCATCATGATTGCCATCGCTCTGTGCTGCAATCCCAAACTCTTGATTGCCGATGAACCGACAACGGCTCTGGATGTGACCATTCAAGCGCAAATACTGCATCTTATGAAAGAATTGATCCGGGAATTTGACGCTTCGATTTTGTTTATCACCCATGATTTGGGTGTGGTCGCTGAAATGGCGGACAGAGTTGCCGTAATGTATACGGGCCGGATCGTGGAACAGGCGGATGTGTTCACGTTGTTTCACAAGCCCGCGCATCCCTATACCAAAGGCCTGTTGCACAGTACGATCCGCATGCAAAAGCATGGCGACAAGCTGGATCCCATTCCCGGCGCGGTGCCCAGTCTGAAACATTTGCCCAAAGGTTGTCGTTTTCATCCCCGCTGCGCCCAAGCGACCGAAAAATGCAAAGAGAACGCGCCGCCGCCGGTGACTGTGGAACGCGGACACGATTGCCGTTGCTTTTATCCGAACGAAAAGGGGTGATAATATGTCGGAAAAAATTAAAAAATCTGGCTTTTCCGGTGATTATTTGCTTGAAGTCAGAGGATTGAAGAAATATTTCGACATTACGGCCGGATTCCGCTTCGGAAAAACCAATCGCAGATATTTGCGCGCCGTGGACAACGTCAGTTTCGCTTTACGACCCGGTGAGACGTTGGGGCTGGTGGGAGAGAGCGGTTGCGGAAAATCAACGACCGGAAATTGCATCATCCGTCTGCTTGACCCGACGGAAGGAGAAATTCTCTTTGAAGGAATTGATGTTGCAAAGGTGCCTGAACGGCGTCTGCAATTGGTTCGAAAAGAAATCCAGATGATTTTTCAGGATCCTTATTCTTCACTGAATCCAAGGCTGCGCGTGAAAGACCTGATCGCGGAACCCTTCTGGTCGGATAAATCCATGAGCAGTGCGCAAAGGGAGAAAGAAATATACAGGCTGCTTGAAATCGTGGGTCTTCCCCGCGATTATGCAGGTCGGTTCCCCCATGAATTTTCCGGTGGTCAAAGGCAGCGGATCGGCATCGCCCGCGCGCTGGCGCGCAAACCGAAACTGATCATCTGTGACGAGCCCATTTCCGCCCTGGATGTGTCCATTCAAGCGCAAATACTGAATCTCCTCGCCGCCTTGCAAAAAGAGTTTGCTTTGACTTACATCTTTATCTCTCACGCGCTGGCTTCCATCAGATACGTCAGCACGCAAGTGGCCGTCATGTATCTCGGTCGGATTGTAGAATTTGCGGATACGGAAACGTTGTTTCGCGAACCGTCGCATCCCTATACGGAAGGATTGATGGCTGCCGTACCGGTATCCGATCCGGCGTTGCGGGAAAATAAAAAAAGGATTATTCTTGAAGGCGATATCCCTTCACCGGCAGCGCCGCCGTCCGGCTGCCATTTTCATCCGCGCTGCCGTTATGCGGACGCGGTATGTGGAGAAGTCAGTCCGTCGTTTATGGAGATCAAGCCGGGACATTGCGTCGCTTGCCATCATCCGTTGAAGCCGGGCGACGCCATAAGCGCCATCGGATCTTAAATGATCACGGAGGTTGTATGTCAGAAATAAGAATTGCAAAAGTGCGTGACGCAATGAAACATAGAGGCCTGGATTTTTTGCTCCTGACGCCGTCTACAGACCTTTTTTGGCTGACAGGCATGAGCGGAGAATTGAAGGAGCGACTGACTTGCCTCGTGATCAGCGCGTCAGGGGTTCATTTCATTGCTCCGGAATTTGAATTGGGAAATCAAGGAAAGGAAATCCGTTCCCTATTGATCTGTCACGGATGGACAGACGGAGAAAGCCCGTTTTCAATTCTGAAACAAATCATCGGAAGTCACCCGCAAAAAGCGGCTATCGGCAGCCAGGTTCCCGCCTGGGCGACGCTTCCGTTGCTGGAACTTTATCCCGATTGCGCCTGGCAGGACGCTTCCGAAATTTTTGGCGGACTGCGGGCGGTCAAGGATGAGACGGAGTATGAACTGTTGAAACGTGTGCATCGAAAATCCAATACGGCTTATTTAAGACTTTTGGAACATGATCTTTGCGGTTTGACCGAACTTCGCGTCCAGCGACTGCTGATGGAATTGCTGGAAAAGGAAGGATTGGATTTTCCGGGAAACCCGATTGTCGCTTCCGGGCCCAACAGCGCCCTGCCGCATCATGTGGCGGGCGACAGGCTGCTGCAGGACGGCGATCTGGTCGTCGTGGATTTTGGCGGTATGGAACGGAAAGCCGGATACAAAGCGGATACCACAAGAACATTTGCCATAAAGCATATACCGGCGGACGCCCGGGAAATCTATGATATTGTCCTGCGCGCAAATCATGCGGCATTTGAAGCGGCAAAACCCGGAGTTCCCTGTGAGGATATTGATCGCGCCGCGAGAGCGGTAATCGAAAATGCCGGTTATGGAAAGTTCTTTACCCACAGACTGGGACACGGCCTCGGTTTGGATGTCCACGAGCATCCCTATCTCTGCAGAGGCAATATGATGCCGCTCCGGGCGGGAAATGTCTGCTCGGATGAGCCGGGTATCTATATCCCTGAAAAATACGGAATTCGTATTGAAGACACGCTTTTTATCCATGAAGGGGGAGCCGAGCGTCTTTCCATTCTCGATCATGAATTCATAGCGATCAATTGATAGTCGGGCGGGCTTGTGACCCGCAAAAAATAATTGACAGATCCGGATAAAGTTTAGTATAATAATTAGGATTACGTTTGCTTCGCCGTATCTTTTTCGTGAATTGCGAAAGAACCCGGGATACGGATCAGGAAACTTGGAGGAATTCAACGATTATGTTAAATAAAAGCCTCAAATTGCACGCTTATGATATAATCAAGGAAAAAATCGTAAGCTGTGAATACAAACCCGGTACTTTGCTGAGCGAAGAAGTGCTCCAAAAGGATATTGCTACGAGTCGGACGCCGATACGGGACGCCTTGGGACGGTTGGATAACGAGGGATTGATTACGATTTTACCCAAAAAGGGAATTTTGGTTTCGCCGCTGACGTTGGAAAGCATCGGCAGCATCTTCGAAGTCCGCCTTTTGTTGGAGCCCTACGCGCTTGAAAATTACGGCCAACTCATACCGGTAGAGGAAATTCAGAACTTTCTTGATACTTTTTCACAACCGATTGAAAATTTGAAAGATGAATGGCAGGCATTGGATGACGCGTTTCACGCCATGATTACAGGCGCCATGCCCAATCATTTTCTCAGGCAGACCTATGATTCCATCCAGATCCAGAATCTGCGTTTTCGTTCCATTACCGCCCAGCACAATCTGCAGCATCCGATGCAGACATTGACCGAACACAGGGCTATCCTGCGCGCGTGGCTCGACAAAGACATCGAAGCGGCGGCGCAACATCTCCGGGAACATATTATCGCAGCGAAAAAAAGAATACTTGAACTCCTGATCAACAGCCCGAGTATCTCGCTGTAGCATTGCTCGTGGATTTTTCGCGGCAGTGACGTCAGGAAATTGTAAAACTCAACCCGCAGGTCGTTTCAGGCCGGTATATGCGGGTTTTTATTTTGGGAGTTTCATAAACGCTTGAATTTTGGCTATTCAAAAAAAGTGTCAGATTTTCGAAATAAATCTTGACATTTCGTACAATATGCCATATAATATTATAAATTATAATTTATAATTTATAAAAAATAACGAAACTTTAAAAGAAACTTACACACAAAACGAAAAGGAGGCAACATCGTATGAAGAATCAATGTAAAAACATGTTTACCGTTCTCGCCGCAGCAATATTATCTTTGGTTTTCAGCTTTTCTTCAGGAAAACTCCTGGCCGCAAATGCAGGGCAGCCCTATGTTATCAGAATTGCGGACAGTCAGCCCGAGACATCCACCGTTGTGCAGCATATCCGGATGTTTGGCAACTTACTGTCCGAGAAGACAAACGGAAGAATTACGATCCAGATCTTCGGATCTGGCATGATGGGACCAGCTCCCACGGTTATGCAACAAGTACAAATGGGCGCCATCGATATCTACAGATGCGACGCCTCCGTTATTTATGATTTCGGAATCGACAGTATGAAAGTCCTTTCCCTTCCTTATCTTTTTGATAGCAAGGAAGCCGCTCAAAAAGTACTGTACGGTGAAGTGGGCGACAAATTTTTGAAAGACGTGGAAGACGGGAAGATCGGATTCAAACCGATCGGTTGGATTATCGAACCCGCCCGGAATCTGTTTTTGAGAAACCGAAAAGTGACATCGATAGGCGATATGAAAGGATTAAAAATCCGCACTCCGGAAAGCGAAATATTCCTTGCGACAATGGAAGCCTTCGGCGCCGCCGCGACGCCTCTTTCCATGGGAGAAGTATACACGTCCATCCAGACCGGCGTCGTAGACGGCGCAGAAAATACTGTAGACACTTTCAATATCAACAAATTCAATGAAGTGTGCAAATACATCACGCTGGATGCGCACAATTTCAATATTTGCCCTGTTGTTTTCTCTACGAAAAACTGGGAAAAACTCTCTGCCGACGATCAGAAACTCATCTTGGACTGCTGGGCGGAAGCGAGTCACGCCTATGATTCCGTTGCCATTGAAGGAGATATCAAAGCTCAGGAAATCGCAAAGGCAAACGGCGTTGAAATCTTGACGCTGACCGACAAGGAAAAATGGCTTGAAGCGGTAAAACCGCTCTATGACAAGTACGGTGCAGGTTATGAGAAAGTCATTGCGGATATTCAGGGAAAATAAAGGAAAGATTGCCGGGAATTGTTTTTGCCGATCGTCCGAAGTAAACGGAACGTAAAAGGAAGTGATCTTTTTTATGGATACGCTGCAGAAAATAAAAGAGAAATTATATCGCTTTATTGAGGTACTCAGCGTCGTTTTTCTCATCGGTATGGTAGTTGTGGTCTGCTATGCCGTATTCGGACGCTTTGTCATTCGCAAAGCGCCCCGCTGGGGAGAGGAAGTCGCACTCCTCTGCATGGTCTGGTTTTCGGTTTTGTCCGCAACGCTGGCAATCTTCGATAATCGGCATATTCGCGTAACGGTTTGGGAGACGTACCTGTCTCCCAAAACCTATCAGATTCTTGAAGTAATCGTTCATATTATCTTGTTTGGAATTATTGTGCTGATGCTGTATTACGGCACGGCGCTTTTGAAGTTTGTGTCTCCCGCGAAAATGAGCGGGACCAGAATATCTTATTTCTGGTTATACAGTTCTGTTCCCGTCGCCTCTGTGTTTATGGTAATTGCGACGATCGTAAGGATAGGTGAGATCATTGGGCGCAAATCCTAGTACCGTTTTAATTCTGCTCGGCACCTTTTTCATATTGGTGGCGCTGGGCGTTCAAATCGCCTATGCGGTTCTCTTCGCCTCCATGGTTACGGCGATATCCATAGGAATTCCTGCCGCGACGGTCATGCAGAATCTTGTGAAAGGCATTAATATCTATTCGCTCATGGCTGTTCCTTTCTTTATCCTTGCAGGGGAGATCATGATGCAAGGAGGGATTACAGACCGTTTGATTCGCCTGTCCAAGGCGCTGGTTGGTTGGATACGGGGAAGTCTCGCGCTGGTAAATATTGTCGCCTGTCTCTTTTTCGGCGCAATTTCCGGTTCTTCCGCGGCCGGAACGAGCGCCATCGGTGGGATCATGGTGCCTCGCATGATGAAAGAAGGCTACGACGGAGATTTTGCGGCTTCTGTTACAATGGCGTCCTCCGTGGAATGCATGTTGATTCCGCCCTCTCACAACATGGTGCTCTTTGCTCTGGCGGCAGGGAATATCTCCGTGGCAAAACTCTTTTTAGGCGGCATCGCGCCCGGTGTGCTTTTGGCCCTTTGCTTGGGGCTCTACAGCTACCGCGTTGCTTGCAGGCGAAAATATCCAAAAGGAGATGGGTTTAAAGTATCGGAAGCTTGGGCGTGTCTGAAAGAATCATTGCCGGGCTTGAGCTGTATTCTGATCGTAGTCGTCGGCGTTATCGGCGGTTTCTTTACAGCCACAGAAGCCGCGGCAATTGCGGTATTATATGCGCTCATTATCGGATTGTTTGTTTATAAAGAACTGAAATTTAAAGATCTCTACGGTATTTTCGCAAAAGCCTTAAAAACCATCGCAATTGTTCTCATTCTGACCGGGTCATCCGCTTGCTTCAGTTGGCTTATCGCTTATCTCGATGTTCCTTCTGTCGTTTCGCGCTTGCTTCTCAGCATATCCACGAATAAATACGTCATTCTTGTGCTGATCAATATCCTATTGATATTTTGCGGCATGATCATGGATATGGCGGCGTTGATCCTTATTACGACGCCTATTCTGCTGCCCATTGTCGTGAAATTGGGAATGAATCCCATACAGTATTGCATGATGATGATCATCAATCTCGGCATGGGACTCATTACACCGCCGGTTGGAGGAACGCTTTTTATCGGGAGCGCAATTTCCGGAATCAAAGTTGAACAATTGAGCAAATCCATGCTGCCCTTTTATATAATCATGATGATTGCTTGTATGCTCGTAGCTTTTGTGCCGGGATTCTCTCTGTTCCTGCCGAATTTGTTAATGTAGTGTTTCCGTGAACCGGAGGAGGTCTTTCGATGAAATTGTTGATCATAGGCGGAACCGGCGTGATCAGCAGCGCCATCGCGCTGCAGGCGCTGGAAAAAGGCTGGGAGGTTACGGCGGTAAACCGTGGAAGCCGAATACCGACATTTGCTTCACGAATCCGTACGATAAAAGCTGACCGGCAGAACAAAGAGGATTTTGCCAAAGCGCTTGCCGCAGAAAAGCCCGATGTCGTCATAGATATGATCTGTTTCGATGAAGCGGATGCAAAGCAGACAGTTTCGTTGTTCCGCAACAGATCGGAGCACTTGGTTTTCACTTCAAGCGTTGCCGCCTACGCGAGGCCCTATGTGTCCACCCCTACCTGTGAAGACAGAGAATCTCTGTCACAAGACAAAACTTTTGCTTACGGATATGGAAAAGCGCGTATGGAGGAATATTTGAACGAAGAAATGAAAAAACCGGGCGCGGCTGTAACCATTATCAGACCGTCGCTGACTTTCGGACCTAGCGCTAGGAATTTCGGCCTATTGCGGCAGAATTACAATGTTATCAGCCGAATCCGGCAAGGAAAGCCTCTTGTCATGTTTGGAGAGGGGATGTTTCCCTGGACTTTCACCTATGTGGATGATCTGGCTCAGGGTTTTGTTCTTGCGGCCGGGAACCCGAAGGTGTATAATGATACATATCAGGTGTTGAATACGGAAACCGTAGTCTGGGAAGACTTGTATAGAACGGTGGGAAAAATTCTTGGCGCTGATCCGAAACTTGTCTATGTCCCCAGCATATTGTTGAGGGAGTTGGACGAAAAACTCATGGGACATCTCTGGTATGAAAAGTGTTATTGCTCACTTTTTTCCATCGAGAAGTTCCAAAAGGCGGTTCCGGAATATAAACCCCGGTTTACGTTCCGGGAAGGAATTACAAAAGTCATTGAGTCTTGGGAACGGGAAGGTCTGGGGATCGATCCTGTGAAAGACAAGCTGGAAGACGACATCATCGGGTGTTATGAACGCTTTCGAAACGATCTGATGACTCTTCGCAGTGATCGCCAATACGCACATTCGTTCAAGTAAGTGTGAAACTAATAAGAACCGGCGTGTGAAAACCACAAATCATATCCGGAAATACAGGAGGTTTATGAATGAAACCCAAAATAGGTCTTATCGTTTTCGCGGAGGGTCGCCAGCGGGAAGATGTCTATCAGGCGCGTAAACCCGCGGCGGACAGGGAAACAGCAAAATTGATTTCCGCACTGTCGGGGGACGCTTTGGTAGTTCCCGCCAGACCATTGGAAGTCCGGGCCAAAGAAGATCTGCTCGCGGCGCTTGAGAGTCTGGAAAGCCAGGGTGTGGATTCGATATTGCTGTCCGTACCGACGTTTGTACAGGCGGCTCTGGCGGCCAAAGGCGTTCGGCTCGCCACGCGCCCTTGCATGCTGCTGGGAAACAACGCGCCCGATACGTATTCCCAAGTGGGATTTTTTGCGGCCGCCGGCGCCATTGAGCAGGCGGGACTGCCTTATCGCAGAATCACAGGCGATATCGCGGAAAAAAGCGTGCTGGATGAAATCCTGCTGTACTCCCGCGCTGTTGCGGCTGACCGGGCGATTTCCGGAAAAACGTACGGCATGATCGGCGGGCGCAGCCTGGGAATCAGTACGGGTACGACGGACCCGGCGCTGTGGTTACGCCTCTTCGGAATAGACATTGAGCATCTGGATCAGCTTACGCTTGTACAGGAAGCGGAAAAGATACCGGATGAAGATGTAAAGCATCATACAGAATGGATAAAGCGGCATTATGGCGAAGTCCGGTTTCAGGAAGGGCGTTTCGAGGAAGCGCATCTTGACCGCATGGTACGCAGTTATTTGGCGGTTCGGGAATTGATCAAACGCTACAGCCTCGATTTTGTAGGGATCAAATGCCAGCCGGAGCTATCCAACGGATTCGTTCTCCAGTGCCTGACGGTTCAACTTTTGAACGACCGCTACGATGCGGACGGGCCGAAGGTTTCCGTTCCCTGTTCCTGTGAAGCGGATTGTGACGGCGCGCTGACCATGGAATTGCTGAAGCAGCTTTCTGACGGGAAGCCCACGGCTCTGCAGGATATTTTCTCCGTCGGCGAAGACAAGCTTGTCCTGGCGAATTGTGGTTCTTCGGCATCTTATTTTGCGGCGCTTTCCGACGACCAGGATAAAAATCTGAAAGAAGTGTACCTTATTCCTCATGGTTTCGGCGCGGCGGGCGGCGCCGCGACCCAGTTTCCCTTCGCGCCCGGGGTCTACACCTATGCCCGTCTGGTAAGGACGCCTGAGGGATATCGTATGTTATATTTCCTCGGAAATGTGGAAAAAACAGAGCGGGAGGATTTGAAAAAATATGTGTGGTACCGCCCGACTGCGGTAATCAGAAATTCGGTAAACGCTAAGCTCTTTTCCCAGACCTTTGCCTGCAATCACCTCCATTGCACTTCGGGAGATTTTACACGGGAGCTTTCTGAATATTGCAAACTCAAGGGAATTTCCTCAATCCGTCTCGATGAGGGAACGAAATGATTTCACGAGTTAAGGAGGATAAAGAAATGGCGGTACAAGTGTATGCCACTGACGGGTTGAAAGATTTTGCCTATAATATCATCAAAGAAAAACTGTTGGGAGGCGTTATCGGATTGGGAGAACGAATCCGGGAGGATATTTTGGCAAAAGAGTTGGGCGTAAGCAGGACTCCTGTCAGAGAAGCGATCAACCGGTTGGTAACGCAGGGCCTCGTTGTGGAGATACCAAGAAAAGGTCTGTTTGCGGCGGAATTTTCGACGAAAGATATTTTGGACGCGTTGGATGTCCGCACGGTTTTGGAATGCAAGTCCGTACGTTTGTGCTGCGAGCGAATTACCGAGGAGCAGGCGGCGAATTTGGAAAAAATTTATGAGCAATATGTCGAGGCTATCACAAATCACCGCTTTCTGGAATCCAGTCGGCTTGACGCGCAAATGCATAAAATGATTGTTTCCGTCAGCGAAAATAAAAAATTGTTCGCCTATATTGACGACTTGGAAGATTTTTTTACCTATGTCAGATTGAAAAAAGTACAAGATTGGAACAGTTCGGAAATAGAACGAGCTATCGGCGAGCACAGGCGTCTGCTGGATGCGATCAGAAATCATAAGGCGGATTTGGCGGCTCAAATGATGGAAAACGATATGAATTCAATGAAGAGTTTGGTAAAAGAAAGAGAGGGTTGATTTGGAGGAAATGAAAAATGAGTTTAACGTTTGATAAAAAAGAGAAATTGGAAGCGCAATGTCTTCAATTCAGAAAGAGTCTCATAGAGATTTTGCATCGCATTCAGACGGGACATCCGGGGGGCTCTCTTTCGGTATGTGAAATTCTTGTAACCTTGTATTTTGATGCCGCAAATATCAGCCCGGCAAATATCAATGACAGAGACAGGGATAAAATCGTGCTCTGCAAGGGACACGCGGCGCCAATGCTTTATTTATGCCTCGCGGAAAAAGGGTTTTTCCCGAAAGAGGAATTGAATACGCTTCGTCAGATCGACAGCCGACTGCAAGGGCATCCTTGCTCGAAAGATACGCCGGGGGTTGAAGTTTCGACAGGACCTTTGGGAGCCGGCTATCCGGTGGCATTGGGTATGGCGATTTCGGATGCCGCCGATGGGGTAAATGCTTATACTTATGCTATTTTAGGCGACGGGGAAATCAATGAAGGTGTTGTGTGGGAAACGTGCCAGAATGCAAGCAAGTTCAAAGCGGACCGTTTGATTACCATTCTGGATTGGAACAAGGTGCAATTGGACGGCACAGCGGAAGAAATCATGCCTCAACGTGATATTCCCGGAAAATTCAAGGCTTTCGGATATAACACGATTGCTTGTGACGGCCACAACATTGCTTCCATATCAGCGGCGATCAATCTCGCAAAAAGCTGTAAAGGAATGCCGAGCATTATTCTCGCAAATACCGTAAAAGGCAAAGGAGTATCCTTTATGGAAGGAAAAAGCGCCTGGCACGGCAAAGCCATAAGCGATGAAGATTATCGGATCGCGATGAAAGAATTGGGGGGTGTATCGTAATGGCGAAAGCAATTCGGGATATTTACGGGGAAACACTGAAAGAATACGGGTCTACAAACAAAGATATCGTAGTTCTGGACGCGGATGTATCCGGCTCCAGCAAATCGGCTTTATTTGGCGCCGCATATCCGGAACGCTTCTATAACTGCGGCATTGCCGAATACGCTATGACAGGTATTGCCGCCGGCATGGCAAAGAATGGTAAAATACCATTTGTCAACACATTCGCGGTTTTTTTGAGTACATTGGGTTCGTTAGGCGCAAGATTGTATATGTCGTATTCAGGTCTCAACGTGAAGATGATGGGCGCATACGGCGGACTTTCGGACTCTTATGACGGTTCCACGCACCATTCTCTGGAAGATGTTGCAATTATGCGCGCGCTGCCCGGGGTGACTGTCATGGTCGCTTCCGATAGCGCCACCTGTAGATGGATGGTTCAAACCGCAATTGAAAAGAAGGGACCGATGTACATTCGTCTTTCACGCGACGTAGCGCCGGATTGCCATCCGGTCGGCGCGAAATTTGAATACGGCAAAGGTTTTGTCGTCAGAGAAGGCACAGACGCAGCCATTATTGCTTGCGGTCTCATGGTCAGCGAGTCCGTTGCCGCAGCGGCTCAACTGGAAAGCGAAGGCGTAAGTGTTTGCATTATAGATCTCTTTTGCATAAAACCCATCGACAGAGAAATAATATTGAAGGCGGCGCGGGAAACCGGCGCCATCGTTACAGCAGAAGAACACAATGTTGTGGGCGGACTGGGAAGCGCCGTAGCTGAGGTGCTGGCCGAAGAAGCGGTCGGCGCGCCGCTTGAAAGAATCGGTATCCAGGACTGCCATGCCGAATCGGGGGCTTACCGGGATTTATTGAAAAAATATAAATTGGATGCATCGGCCATCATAGATGCTGTAAAGCGGGTAATCAAAAGAAAAAAATAGGGGGGCGCACATGAAAAACACAAACAAACCCGATATCAAGATCGGTCTTGTCGTCACAAGCCGCGACAATTTTGAAAGAGGACTTTCGGACGGCTTTATCAAAAATGTCTATGAACAGTTACTGCAATCAGGATTTACAGGTGGAGAAAAGGGGAATGTCCATCTGTGTTCCGTCATCATAGAATCGGAAAGCGACGCGGTACACGCGGCGCGGGAAATTCTTGGAAATCACTGTGACGCATGTGCTGTGATCCTCGGTAATTTCGGACCCGAAGCGCCTGAGACAATTTTCGCGAAACTATTCGGCGGACCGGTCATGTACGCGGCGGCCGCGGAAGACTCGAAAGATACGCTGTACGCCGGGAGGCGCGACGCCTATTGCGGTCTTCTCAATTGCTCATACAATCTGAATCTGCGTGGAATCAAAGCATGGATGGCTGAATATCCCGTCGGCAATGCCGCGGGCGTTGCCAATATGATCAGGGAATTTATGCCCATAGCGACGGCGGTGACAGGACTGCAAAATCTGAAACTCATCACGTTCGGTCCCCGACCCAGAGATTTCTTTGCTTGCAACGCTCCGATAAAAGGTATTTATGACCTCGGCGTGGAAGTTGAGGAAAATTCCGAGTTGGATTTGTATTTATCCTGGTTGGATCATGCCGGAGACTCGAGGATTGCGGAGATTACAGAAAGCATGAAAAAGCAGTTGGGCAGCGATAAATATGCCGATATGTATGGCAAATTCGCGCAATATGAAGTTACGCTGCTGGATTGGGCCAAAACGCATACAGGCAGCCGCAAATACGTGGCCTTTGCCAACAAGTGCTGGCCCGCTTTTTCCAGAGCCTTCGGCTTTCTGCCCTGTTATGTCAACAGTCGGCTGATGGATCAAGGGATTCCGGTAGGATG
Organism: Fusobacteriaceae bacterium; assembly: GCA_031272945.1. Taxonomy (GTDB): domain Bacteria; phylum Fusobacteriota; class Fusobacteriia; order Fusobacteriales; family Fusobacteriaceae; genus JAISST01. The sequence goes on along the minus strand of JAISST010000092.1, from coordinate 1,430 downwards.
TGAAACGGACATGTACGGGGCTGTCTCCGAATACATCGGTCTTTGCATACAAGATGAACCCGTGACGCTTTTGGATATGAACAATACTGTTCCATCGGATCTGGCCGATATTTACGGGCAAAAATACGGCTACAGGAAAGAGGAAATGTTTATCGGTTTCCACTGTGGAAATACTTCTGCCGGTCTTTTATCCGCTTGCGAGCTGAAATTCAAGATGAACCGGAAGGATCCGTATGCGCCGGAAACCGGAAAAGAAATGACAAGGGGCACATTGGAAGGCGTATTAAAGTCCGGAGATATCTGCTGTTACCGCTTGCACGCAGGCGCCGACGGTTCGATGCAGGCTTATATAGCCAAAGGGAAGATATTGCCCGAAACGCTTGATACCTACGGTTGTTACGCAGTATTCGGCATTGAGGAAATGGGCAGATTTTACCGCCACGTGATGCTGGGGAAGGCATTTCCACACCACTGCGCAGTTGTCTATGGAAGAAGGGCCGCGACGCTTTATGAAATTTTCAAGTATCTTGGCGTTCCATACATCGGGCACAATCAAAGGAAAATAGAGCGGTATCCCGATGAAAATCCTTTTGTTTAGGAAAAAAAACAAGCATTCAATGCAATAATCCCAGGAGGTAAAACATGAAAGAATCTATTCACAAATATCTGCAGGTTGGCTTGATCAGCTTCATGGCATATCCTGCCAATATGAAGGGCGAGGATCCCAAGGTTCTCGAGGGAATCAGAAAAACGGCGTGTGACGATTATTTTGACGCGATTGAGGTAAACTGGATCAAAGATAAGGACTTACGGGCGCAAGCGGCAAAAATAATCGAAGTTTCTCATCTGAAGGTCTGCTATGGCGCTCAACCGAGATTGCTCACCACCGGGCTCAACCCCAATCACATCGTGGAAGAGGAACGTCTGAAGGCTCAGGCCACATTGGTGGAAGCCATTGACGAGGCCGAAAGCTTAGGCGCGAAAGGGATCGCTTTTCTTTCGGGCAAATGGCAAAAGGAGACAAAAGATGAAGCTTATGCGCAATTGCTGAAAACCACAAGATTTCTTTGCGACTACGCCAAAGGAAAAGGCATGATGGTGGAACTGGAAGTATTTGACTACGATATCGCCAAAGCTTCCCTGATCGGCCCCGCGCCTTATGCGGCGCAGTTTGCCGCAGATATGCGCAGCACCCACAACAATTTCGGCCTTCTGATTGATCTTTCCCATATTCCCATGACCTATGAAACGCCGGAATTTGTCATTCGCACTTTACGGCCCTATATCACCCACTTTCATTGCGGCAATACCGTATGCACGGACAAGGCTCTGGAAGGATACGGAGACGAGCACCAGCGGTTCGGCTTTCCGAATAGCTCCAACGACACGCCGCAGCTTCTTGAATATTTGCGCGTTATGAAGAACGAAGG
>JAISST010000048.1 GCA_031272945.1 Fusobacteriaceae bacterium | reverse complement strand
GGGTCCAGCGCGTGCTCCGCGTCGATGAATGCGCCGATTCCGCCTGTTTTTTGGGCTTCGGCCAGGATGTGCAGGGCAATGGTGGTTTTTCCGGAGCTTTCCGCTCCGTAGACTTCGATGATCCTGCCCCGGGGGACGCCTCCCACGCCGAGGGCCATGTTGAGGTTGAGACTGCCTGTGGAGATGGTCTCTACGACCATGCTCTGGCTTTCGCCCAGTTTCATGATGGATCCGTCGCCGAAATCCTTTTTGATCTGCTTCATGGCAAGATCCAGGGCTTTTGCCTTTTCCGGCGTCAGGGGTTCTTTTTTGACGGTTTCGCTCTGCGCGCCGCCTTCCGCATGAATTGCGCCTTCTTTTTCCTCCTTGGGTTCTCTTGTGTCTTTCGCTTCTCCGATTTCATCGAGCCGGATGGCGCCAAGTTCTTTCAGGTCTTTTGCTTCGTTTTTTGCCTCGCTTTTTAATCTTCCCATGGTCAACACTCCCTTTATTTTAATATATAAATAACAATCTATAGTTATTATAACATATTTTATTATAATGTCAAGAAAAATTTTCAAAACTTGCAAAAAGCGATCCTTATTCGTATAATATACGGGAGAACAGAAAACTTTACCGGAAAAAAATTCGAATCACGGAGGTAACCTATGAGCAAATTGCTTTATATTACGGCCAATCCCAAAAAAGTTGAAGATTCCTGGTGCCTTTCCACCGGAGAGGCTTTTCTCACGGAATATGCCCGTTTGCACCCGGCCGAAACGATCACGAGAGTGGATCTCTTTCAAAAAAAACTGGTCAATGTGGACCTGGATATGATCCGCTACAAATTCGGGAAACTGGACCCGGAGACCGCGGATCCAGAAGTCCGGGAGAAAATCCGGCTGATGAATGAGACCCTGGACGAATTTCTCGCCCATGATAAATATGTCTTTGTGACGCCTCTCTGGAACCTGGGCTTGCCGCCGGTTGTGAAGACCTATTTCGACAACGTGGCCGTGGCCCGCAAGACATTCCGCTATACGCCGGAGGGATCCGTCGGTCTGCTGGCGGGACGACCGGCCCTTCTGATCCAGGCCAGCGGCGGGATCTATTCCGCGGCCCAAAAAGAACCTTTTGCCCACGGCGTCGCTTATATCCGGAGCATTCTCACGCTCTTCGGCATTCCCGACCCGATCCAGATCCTGATTGAGGGGACAAATACCCAGACTTTTGATCCGATCGAAGCAAAGAAAAAAGCGTTTGAAACAGCGAAACAAACCGCTGCGATTTTCTGAAAACCGCGATTGCCGCCCGCGAAAAATCCGATCAAAAACTGCCTGAGAAGCGCTTATCTTTTTTGAGGGCAGTTTTTTATTGTTTTGATAAAAATTTTACCAAAATATTTATAAAAAAAAGGAAATGATGTAGACAAATCGGGGAAATGAGTGCTATAATGAAATAAAAGAAAGCAGAGGATCAAAATGATAAAAGCGTTTTTCACAAAACTCATTTACCGCTGTTATTATGCCCTGTATTTGCTGAGTGAAACGGGGAAATCTGGCAAGCGCCGGGAACGAAACAATATTGCTTCCTCTTTTGTGGCGTTTAACAACAGAAGAGTGCTGCGCAAGTTCCGGGGGACGACGCTGGATCCCGGCAGGATTCTGATCCTGCTTCCCCATTGTTTGCAGAACAGTTTTTGCCCGTTCCGAATCACGACGGACATGGGAAACTGTAAAAAATGCGGGAAGTGTGTGATCGGTCAGTTGCGAACCATAACGGATGAGCGCCGGGTTTCTGCGAAAGTGGCGACCGGAGGGACCCTGGCGAGAAAATATATCAGGCAAATCAAAGCAAAACTTGTAATCGCCGTAGCCTGTAAGCGGGATCTTGTCTCGGGGATCTGTGACGCCTTTCCCGTGGACGTCTACGGAATATTCAATGAAATCGTAAACGAACCCTGCATCGATACCAGCGTTTCCATAAAGGACATGGAAGCGGTCCTGGATGTGGTCTGCAAAAAAGAATCCGCCGGTTTCGAAGCGCGATGACTTAGTTGGAGGAGAAATGAAAAGAGCAGTATTGATTTTGATGCTATTCCTTGTGGCGGTAAGCCGGATTTTTCCCGGCGAGAGGGATGATATCAACTACCTGGACCAGCTTTATCAGCAGAAGAAACTTTCCCTTGCCATTGAGGAATCGAACAACTTTATCGAAAAATACCCCAAATCACGTTATATGGAAAGAGTGGCGGACAGACTGGCCAAGACCTATTTTCTGCAGGAAGATTACGCCAACGCCGTCCGGTTTTTTGAAAAAAGTCTCTCGGTAAGCAAATCCAAAAACAACGATGAGACGAAATACTACCTGATGCGGGCCTACGCCGCTTTGGGAAATGAACGGGAAAGCGATTCCTACCAGCTTGGGCTCAGTCGTTCGGGGGAATACTATCAGAGAGCGCTCTATGAGACGGGGATGGAATACATCGCCCGGGAAAATTACAAGGCCGCCGCCAAGAAACTGGACGAGCTGGTCCTTCTGGGCGGGCGCTACAAGGACGACGCCCTGCTGGGCCTGGCTCTCATGGATTACAATTCGAAAAATTATGACAAGGCTGCTTCTTACCTGAACCAGATGAGCGCCGTACGACAGGGCGACAAGAATTTTTCCGTGGTCAACTATCTCCTCGGCAGCATTTACGCGAAATCTGACCGGAAAGCGGAGGCCATGGAGCGCTTCAAGAGCGTCACGGAAAAAGATACGACGTCCACATACGGCAGAAGATCCATCGCTTCCCTGGCGGAGCTTTATATGGGCGCGGGCAGGACTGCTGACGTTGAAAAACTCCTGGCCCTTGTAAGCGACCCCGGAGACAAAAATGATATCTATGTGATGCTGGGAGACAGTTCCGCCGATGCCGGAGACTATGCCCGGGCAATCGATTATTACGGAAAATGCACGGATACCCAGAATCTGCAGGCCGCCTACGGCCTCGGCTATTCCCATTACCGGCTCGGACAATTGCCTGAGGCCCAGAAGCAGTTCGCGAAGCTGGTCAATACGCCATATTACGCGCGGGCGCTGTTTTATATCTTTTCGATTGATTACCGCCTGAAGAACTATAAAAAGATCATCGCGGACCGGAACACGCTGAGTAAAGTCAAGCTTTCAAAAGAAGACGCCGACAATATCCGGGAAATTATCGCCAACGCCGCCTATGAGACGGGGGACCTGACCCTTGCCAATACCTATTACCGGGAGATCTACGGAAAGGAGCAGTCGGCCGAGAATCTCTACAAGATCATCGTGGTAGCCGCAAAAAATAACGACATTCCCTCGTTGGAAAAAGCCTTCGCCGATTATGTCAAAGCCTGGCCTGACGACGCCACATACCGCACGCGGATCTACAACGCCATGGGAACGGCCTATTATGAAAAAAACAGGATCAACGACGCCATCGAGGTCTACAAGAAATTTCTGGAAAAAGGCAAAGATCAGACCATCCTGGATAATCTCACCGCCATGTTGCTCAATACCCGGCGGTACAAAGAACTGCTGACCTATCTCGAAAAAAGTGAAAAGACGCCGGGCAACGCCTATCTCAAGGGGATCGCCCTCATGGGCATGGGAGATTATGAAAAAGCCCAGGCGGAATTTGCGGGCGTCCAGAAGAGCGAAAGCGCCGATTCGGAGCTCAAAGCAAGAGCGGGACTCGGCATTGTGCGCAACGATTTCCTCTGGGGCCGCTACAATGAGACCATCAAAGCCGGAGAGGCCTATTTGGCGCAGGGGAATGTCCCGGATCGGGAAGAGGTCCTGGACAAGATCGGCATCAGTTGGTTCCGTCTCGACAATTACGGCAAAAGCCGGGAAACGTATGTGAAGCTGGCGGAAAACCCGCAATATGCCGAATACGCAAAATTCCAGATCGCCGAGTGCTATTACGGGGAAAAGAAGCTCCAGGAGGCGCGGGAGAGTTACAAAGCGGTCTACGATCAATATCCGAACGGGGAATACTCCGAAAAAGCTTATTACTGGTATCTCAATACGCTTGCCAACATGGGGGACATGACCACGTACAATGAAGCAAAGGGCCTGTTCCTGGAAAAATATCCCAAGAGTCAGATGAAGGACAACATCCTCATGCTGTCGGGCGCCGTGTATGAATCGTTGAAAGACACGGAAAAAGCCGTCGAGTATTATCAGAATCTCTATGACAGCAGCAAAAATGATAATATCCGCAACAACGCCGCCGAGCGCGTGCTGGAAATCCTTCTGCTGAACAACAACGTGCCCGAGGCGAAAAAATTTGTAGTAAAAATCCCTGACAGCGAGATGAAGACCTATTATTATTCCATCATTGCCGAAAAGGAAGGCAGAGAGGACGAGGCGCTGCAGGAATACGAAAAACTCAAGACCAGCTCCAAATATGCGGATTACGCCTATCTGAACATGGGGACCTATTATTTCTCCAAAAAAGATTTCGCGAAAGCCCGGGAGAATTACCAGAAATCTCTGGATCTGGATAAGAGCAAATACAAGGATCTCGCCACATTCCAGTTGGCCGCCTGCGACGAGGTGGAAGGCAAGTGGGAGGAAGCCTACCGGGGCTACACCAGATGTTATGTGCTCTACCAGGAGAAATACTACCAGGTGGCGAAGATCAAAGCGGGTCAGATGGCGGAAAAGACCGGGAAATTGCAGGAGGCCATCAATATTTACAAAGAGCTGTACCAGATGGGCGACGCCCTCAATTACAAGGCGTTTGTGACGGAGCGGATGGTGTATTATTCCATCAAGTCCAACAGGAAGGAAGAAGCGCGGAAATACAACACGGAGCTCGCCAAGTTGAATAAAGAACTGGCGGATCAATATTCCGAAGTGATCAAATAAAACGAAAAAGCAGCGAAAGCTAAGGAGGAAAAATGAAAAAATTGGCGCTGGGATTGTTTATTGTGTACACCGTCTGCTCCTTCGGCGCGAGCGACGTTGTACTGGACAAAGAAGTGGTTGGCGTAAATAAGTCGAAACTGGAACAGAAAAATATTTCGAAGGAAAATCTCACGATAGAAAGCAAAGTCGTCGACGAAGAGCGTTCCCAATTCATCAGCGGAAGCAAGGCAAGCGGGGAGGAGCGCATCAAAGTCGTCGAGCGCGACAAGAGCAAACTGACGCAGGAAGTGACTGCGACGACGCAGAAGAAGGAAAAGAGGAGAGGCGGCGCCATTAAATGGATACTGGGAGCAATCGGTGTGACAGCGGCGCTTGTGGTGGCATTATAATACAGAGGAGATAATATTATGTATTGGATAAAAAATGGCGGCGTAATTATGTACCCGATCCTGGCGCTTTCCGTGCTGGGACTGGCAGTCATCCTCGAGCGGTTGTTCTATTTCAAGATCAGAGAACGCCACAATCACGGCGAAATTACGCCTGTAATCAAACAATCTATCGAAAAAAGGGATCTCAAGGAAGCCGTTCTTGCTCTGGACAAAGAAAGGAGCTCCAGTTCCAGGATCTTGCGGGACGTGTTGATTTACCACTACAAGACGAGGAACTCCGACGTGACGGCCCTCGATGAAAAAGCAAAAGAATGTGCTTTGATGCAGCTTCCGAAAATTGAGCGCAATATGTGGCTGCTTTCTCTCGTGGCCAACGTGACGCCGCTCTTGGGGCTTTTGGGTACGGTCATCGGCATGATCAAGACGTTCTACGCCGTATCCATCTACGGTACCGGCGACGCCTCAGTCCTGGCGGCGGGAATTTCCGAAGCGCTTATTACGACGGCGGCCGGATTGATCGCGGCCATCCCCGCCATGTTGTTTTACAACTATTTCAACAAAAAAATCGATGAGTTGATGAATAATATCGAAAAAAATTCCACGGAATTGATCAATCTCTTCCGCTGAGGGTGGAAGGAAAACGGAGAGCGAGATGAAATTAGAGCGAATACGGAAAAAAAGAGGAGAGCTGTCGCTGAATATCACGCCTTTGATAGACGTCGTATTCCAGCTTTTGATCTTCTTTCTGGTAGCCACGACCTTTGAGGATATCAGCAGCGGCATAAGCATCGACCTTCCCCAGTCCACGGTGCGGGAAATCCAGGATATAAGCGGGATCCGGGTCATGATCCCGGCAAACAAGGAGCTGGTTCTGAGTTATAAAGAAGGGCCGAAAGTCGTGCAACTGAAAGTCAACAAAAATCGACTGAAAGAAGAAGTCAAAAACAGATTGGCCGCAAGTACGCGAAAAAATGTCCTGATCAGCGCCGACAAAAAGACCGATTACGGTTTTCTTGTCGATGTGATGACGCTGGTTCGGGAAGCGGGAGCCACGTCGTTGGATCTGGATACGGCGGAGATGAAATAACAACGGACGGAGTATAGAGGGGTTTTCACGGAAAAGGGGATGAGCGGTATGAAAAAAATAGATTGTTTCAGTTTCATTCTGTCATTGGGCATCAACGCCGTGATTCTTTTTATGATACCCCAGGTCAGGACCCAGGTCGTGACCGACAGAAAAATCAAAGTGGGGCTTGTGGCCTACGATATGCCGAAAGTACAGGTCAAAACCAAGAATGAGGCA
>JAISST010000038.1 GCA_031272945.1 Fusobacteriaceae bacterium | reverse complement strand
AGTGGAAATCGGCGATCATGAATGCAAAGTAGAAGTCTACATCATCGTGGAATTCGGTCACCCCATTTCCGTCGTCGCCAAAGAAGTACAGCAGTCCGTCCTGAATGCCATCACGGAGCTCTGCGGGCTCAGCGTCGCGGAAGTCAACGTCTTTGTACAGGACGTCAAGATCGTCAGCGATGAGGAGCAAAAAGAAGAAGCCATCACCAACGAATCTACGGAGGGATCCGACAACAAGGAAAACTGAGCGGCCAACTGCATGCGCTGATATAACTGAGGAGGCTTTGTTATGATAAGAAAATTGATCTATTTTATCGCCTGGGTCGGCATTTTCATTCTGTCCCTTCTGGGTTTGGCCTGGTCCGTGTCCGCTGCCATCACCATGCGGTTCATCGGCAGATTCTTTACGGTAACGCCCGCTTGCGTGCGGATCCTCGTCTTTGCCCTGTCGGTCCTTTATTTTTTCCTTGTGCTGTTCCGGATCCGATTCAAGTCAGGCAAAGAAGACAATTATGAAATCAGGACCACAGACGGGGTCGTGACCGTTTCTCCGCAGATCATTACCGACTATGTGCGGGAAAGCCTGAAACAGGATGAGGACATCAAGAACCTCAAAGTCGAAACCTTCCGGAGCGACAAGAAATTCAACATCAAAATCAAAACAGAATTGGCCACGGAGGGCAACGTAGCGGAAAAATCCATCCATATCCAGAATAAGATCAAGAGAGAAATCGCCGACAAGATCGGGATTAACATCGGAGATGTGGAGGTAAAGATCTCCAAATTTATCAACAAATCCTTTAAAGATGCCGCCGTCGCGTCTCTTCCGGAGAAAACGCCGACGGAAAAGCCCGCCCCGGTCTTGGTGACGCCTGAACCGGCGCCGGTAAAACCGGAACCGGCGGCAACATACAATCCGGAGCCAATCATAACGCCAATCCCGGAACCGGTTATCGCCCAGCCTTCCGCTCCGGCGGAACCCGCTGAAAGCGTTTCCGAATCGGAAGCCGACGTGGAAGCCCGGATGGAAACCGGCGAAGCGGTAGAAGAAGAACCCAAAAAAGAAAAACGGACCTTTTTCGGCTTGTTCAGAAGAAAGCCCAAAGAAATCAAAGAAGAAGAAAAAGAACCTGAGACAGAAAACAAGGAAGAAGAGGTTCCGGCGACGGAACCGACGGAAGAAAGAGAGCCCGACGGGGAATAAAGTCCATGAAAAGAAGCCAACTCAGAGAAACGGTATTCAAGCTGATTTTTGAAAGCGAGATCCGCGACGAAAGCCTTTTGGAAATACTGGATAGTTTTCTCAAAAGAAGCGCGGAACCGATGGAATCAGGCGAGCAATACCGGGAAGAAGATCTCGGATTTATCAAAAAGTATTTGCAGGGAATCCACGAAAGGGAGTCCGTAATCCGGGAAACCATCGATAAAAATATGACCGGGTGGGTTTTTGACCGGATCGGTTTTGTGGAACGGGCGATTTTCAAATGTTCTGTGTATGAGCTTCTCTCAAAGGAAATCCCCATAGAGATCGTGGTGGACGAAGCCGTGGAATTGGCTAAAAAATACGGAGACGAGAAGACGTCCGATTTTGTCAACGGCGTTTTGGCAAATATTATCAATTAAGAGGCGACTCTATTCAAAAACCTGCGCGAGACCGCGCAGGTTTTCAGTTTGCCTTGTTTTCTCCTTTATCCCTTGATTACATTTTTGCAAGTTCCCGTTTTCTCATATTCCAGGAAATTTTCAAAGGAGATTTCCACCATATTCTTGACGGCCTCATCGGTATAAGCGCCTATATGGGGGGAAATCAGCACTCTGGGATAGAGGGCCACGAGCTTTTCCCAGACTTTCTGCGGCAACGGGCCTTTTTTGAAATCTTTGAAGAAAAGGTCCGATTCATCCTCAAGTACATCGAGGCCGAGACCGCCCAGCTGACCGCTTTCAACGGCTTCAATGAGCGCGTCCAGGTCTTGCAGTTCCCCTCTTCCGGCGTTAATCAGAATCGCGCCTTTTTTCATTTTCGCGAGGAATTCTCTTGTCACGACTTTTCCGTTTTCTTTGATATAGGGCGCGTGAATGGAGATGATATCGCTGACCGCTAACAGTTCATCCAGTTCCACCTGCCGCAGGATGTGTTCAATCCCTTCTTTTTTAAAAAGATCCTGACCCACGATGGTTGCTCCGAAGCCTTTGAAAATCTGGGCTACAACCATTCCGATCCGCCCGAGGCCGATTACGCCCACGGTACAGTTCCGGATTTCCTTTGAAAACATCGTCGAATCCACGGTAAAATCCTTCCGGGAGGTTTTTTCCACCGTATAGGCCATATGCCGCGCCAGCATCAGCGCGTGGGTAACCGCCAATTCGGCGATGGCGTTGGGCGAGTAAAAGGGGACGTAGGCAAGCGCAAAGCCCAGTTTTTTGGCGTAAGGAACGTCAATATGGTCAATGCCAACCGTTCTTGTCACGATATACTTGATTCCCAGCTCTTTATAAATATCCAGGTTTTGCACATTGACGAAGCAATTGCCCCGGACGAGGACGCCGTCAAAACCTTTGGCCATTCTGGCCGTCTCTTCCGTATTGAGGTATTCTTTTACACATTCGATTTCCATTTCATATTTTTTTGCCGCCGCCAGAAAAAACGGCAATTCCACATCCCTCACACCATAACATAAAACTTTTATGATGTCCACCTCCTGTTCAATTGATTAATAGTTGCCCTGTTTCAACATGGCGTCGGCCACTTTGAGAAATCCCGCGATGTTCGCTCCTTGAGCGAGGGTTACCGAATATTTTTCGCTCATCTCTTTCGATTGCTTGAAAATATTTTTCATGATCCCGTGCAATTTCTCATCCACTTCTTTTTCTGTCCAGCTGTAGCGAATGCTGTCCTGGGACATCTCCAGGGCCGATACGGCCACTCCGCCTGCGTTGGCGGCCTTGGACGGACCCAGCGTCACGCCGCGGCTGTCAAAATATTCCGTGGCTTCCAACGTACACGGCATGTTCGATCCTTCGCAGATCATCAAAACGCCGTTTTTCACAAGATTTTCCGCGTCGCGGCGGTCCAGCTCGTTCTGCGTCGCGCAGGGTACGGCGATATCCACCGTTCTTTCCCAGGGTCTTTTGCCCGGTACAAATTCCAATCCGAATTTTTCGGAAAAATTCCCGACCGGAAGATTGGCGGACCGCACTTGGAGCATATAGCGGATGTGTTCTTCACGGAGCCCCTCCGGGGCATAAATATATCCCGAAGGATCCGACAATGTTACGATTTTCGCGCCGAGCTCCGTCATTTTCTGCGCCGCGCCCCAGGCCACGTTTCCGCAGCCGGATATGGCGATTTTCTTTCCGTTCAGTTCTTCTCCCTTGTCCCGCAGCATTTCCTGAAGAAAATAAGTTATGCCGAACCCCGTGGCTTCGGGTCGGATTTTGCTGCCTCCGAAAGAGAGGTCTTTTCCCGTGATCACGCCATTTTCATAGCTGCCGCGAATCCGGCGGTACTGTCCGAACAGATAGCCGATTTCCTTTCCGGAAACTCCCAGATCCCCGGCGGGCACATCCCGGTCAGGCCCGATATGGCGGTACAATTCCGTCATGAAGCTCACACAGAAGCGCTTGATCTCGTTGTCGGATTTGCCGATGGGATCAAAATCCGATCCGCCCTTTCCGCCGCCGATGGGCAGCCCGGTCAGGGAATTTTTGAATGTCTGCTCAAAGGCGAGAAACTTCATGGTTCCCAAGCGTACGGAGGGATGGAAACGCAAACCGCCCTTGTAGGGACCGATGGCGCCGTTAAACTGCACCCGGTAGCCTGTGTTCACATGGATCTGCCCCTTGTCGTCTTCCCAGGGGGTCCGGAACACGATGGACCGCTCGGGTTCCACCAAACGCTCCAGCAAAGCATTTTTCCGATACAGTTCCTCATTTTCCGCGATCACTTTGTAAAGAGAATCCAATACTTCTTTGGCGGTCTGATGAAACTCCTTTTCTTCGGGATACTTTCTGACCAGGTTTTCATAGACTTCATCAATGTAATTCATAATAACCTCCTCTATTTATCAAGCGCGTGAAAGACCCATAAAATTTCTACGCTCCGTTTAATTGACTTTTTTCCTTTGAATACCGGAAATGGAATAACCCAAAAACTTATTGGCAATTTCCCGGAAGATTTCGATATCGCCGCTGACATAATAGGAAACGGATCCTCTCTTTCCGCCCTCCCGGAGCAATTGCTTCTCCCGCAGTATTTTTCTGAGCGCTGCGGCCGTTTCTACCGCCGGATCCACGATAAAACCGTCAAAGACCGCTTCGATATCGTCCCGGATAATGGGATAATGCGTACAACCGAGAACCAGGACGTCCGTTTGCTCGGGAAGATGGCGCACATGCCCCGATACGATTTCCCGTCTGTCCGAAAACATTTCCCAGCCGCGCTCAATCATCGGCACAAATTCCGGGCAGCCTTCCTGGTAAACGCTTGCCCCCGGGGAAATACTCTCGATTTTCTGCGCGTAGATGTTGGATTTTGCCGTGAACGGCGTCGAGAGTACGCCGATTTTTTTGTTCCGGCTGGTTTTGACGGCGGCGCGGGCGCCGGAACTCACGACGTCTACGGTGGGAAAGCCGTATTTTTCGCAGATCTCATCGTAGGCGGCCGCAACCGCCGTATTACACGCGATCACAATCACTTTGCACTTTTGCTCCACTAAAAAATCCATGATTCCGAAGCAAAGGCGCCGGATGTCTTCTTTTTCCCTGTCGCCGTAAGGCGCGTTCCCGCTGTCTCCGTAATAGATGATATTCTCACGGGGCAGCAATTTCACCACTTCTTTCAGGACGCTGAGCCCCCCTACGCCGGAATCAAACAATCCGATGGGCCGTTCATTCTCCATTTTGTATCCCCTCCCGCACAGCTATGACCAAAAAGCGTTTTTTTCTTTCGTTTTCCGAATGATTTGTTCATTTATACCCAATTATATTATACTACATTTTTGATCAAATTAAAAATTCATATTTACAATAAAGTTTAAAAACACAATTGATCAAATATATGATACGGTATAAAATATATATCATTCCCTTTCATTCATTTTTTCAATTTTTAATTCATCCATTTACCATATATATGAATTTTCCGCCAAAATCAGAAAAAAACTTTTTTCAAGTGGAATTTAAAGGGATTTTATGATATAATATACTATCGTTGTTTTGGGAGCGAAAGCATGAATGAAAAGAAAAAATACCGGGTAATCGGTTCCGTTTTATATTGTATTCTGAAACTCCTTTCCCGGACGCTGAGGATCAAAATCATCAATGAAAGCGGCGTGGATCTTCCGGCAAGCAATTATATCGTCGGATTCTGGCATGACAAACTGCTGATCCCCACCCTGATCACCCCGGGATTCTTCCAAAAACGGGCGGTCCTTGTAAGTCCGTCCAAAGACGGGGAGCTGATCTCTGTACCGCTTGAAAAATCGGGTTTTGAGATCATACGCGGTTCCTCGGGAGAAAACTCCGTGTCGGGGCTTTTGTCCCTCATGCGCTGTCTAAAGCGGGGATTCAGCATCGGTACGCCGCTGGACGGACCCAAAGGCCCCCGGCTGAAAGCCAAGGCCGGACTCCTGTATCTTTCTCAAAAAACGGGCGTTCCTTTGCTCCCGGTCGGAGGACAATACCGGAGGAAACTGATTTTGAAAAAGACCTGGGACCGTTTTCAGATCCCCCTGCCTTTTACGACAATCGTTTGTATCCTCGGTAAGCCCTGGTCTCCGCCCGATGACGGAGAATTGGAACGTTGCGCCGAATCTGTGGAACAAATTCTCAATGATCTCAACGACAGGGCCGCCGCTTATTTATAAAAAATTCCGGAAACAATTCAGATCTCAACGAAAACCATAAAAGGAGGGAGCGCGCCGAAATATCCAAGCGATATGTCGCGCCGCAAATTAAATGAATAAGAGCTTTTTTATCACCACACCGATTTACTATGTCAACGGAGACCCCCATGTGGGGACTGCCTATACGACCATTGCCTGTGACACCCTGGCCAGATACAAAAAAATCATGGGTTACGACGTTTATTTTCTGACCGGTACGGACGAGCACGGACAGAAAGTAGAGGAAACGGCCCGGGAAAAAGGGCGCTCGCCCATCGAATGGTGCGATATTATGGTTCCGCGATTCAAAGCCATGTGGAAGCTCCTCAACATTGATTACGACGATTTTATCCGGACAACCGAGGAACGCCATATCAAGTCCGTACAGAAAATCATGAACCTCGTTTGGGAAAGAGGCGATATCTATCTCGGCGAATACGAGGGCAAATACTGCGTTTCCTGCGAGACCTTCGTCCCGGAAAACCAGATTGTGAACGACGACTGCTGTCCCAGTTGCGGAAAAAAACTCCGCCTGATCAAGGAGGAGTCCTATTTCTTCCGGATGTCCAAATATCAGGACCGGCTGCTCCAATACATCGATGAGCATCCGGATTTTATCCTGCCCCGTTCCAAGAGAAACGAGGTCATCCAGTTTGTAAAACAGGGGTTGCAGGATTTGTCCATTTCCCGGAATACTTTTACCTGGGGAATTCCGATTACCTTCGCGCCCGGTCATATAACCTACGTCTGGTTTGACGCCCTCGTGAACTATATCACGGCCGTCGGCTATGAAAACAATCCGGAGATGTTCCAAAAATACTGGACAACCGGCCAACACTGCAATATGGTGGGAAAGGACATCATACGTTTCCACGCCATTATCTGGCCCTGTATCCTCTTTGCCGCGGGGGAAGAACCGCCCACAAGCGTCATCGCCCACGGCTGGTGGACGTCCGAAGGGGACAAAATGTCCAAATCCAAGGGCAACGTCGTCGATCCCTATGAAGAGACAATGATTTACGGCGTGGACGCTTTCCGCTACTATATGCTGCGGGAAGTGCAATTCGGCAATGACGGGGATTATTCGACGGACAGCATCATCACGCGCTTTAACGCCGAACTTTCCAACGATCTCGGAAACCTTCTAAACAGAAGCCTCGGGATGTATCACAAATATTTCGACGGCGTGATCACCGAAAGCCACACCACAGAACCGATAGAAGATGAAATTTATGGTCTTTGGGAAGAATGTCTCAAAGAATATGAAGAAAATATGGATATCGCTCAGTTTTCGAAAGCGCTTGAAAGCATCTGGAGATTCATCGGTCGACTGAACAAATACATCGATGAAACAACTCCCTGGGTTCTGGCGAAGGACGCGTCCAAAAAAGAACGGCTGGCAAAGGTGATGAATACGCTCGTCAATGCTCTGTATAAAATCGCCCTTGCAATCTATCCCTTTATGCCGGAGACCGGGCAGAAAATCCGGAATCAGCTGGGCTTCACAAGCGACATCAAAGGGGACCGTATAGAGAATATCAAAGGTTGGGAGCTCCTTTCCACAGGGCATAAACTGGGAAATCCCGAGCCTATCTTCCCGCGCCTCGACAGAGAAGCCGTGAAAAAACTAAAAAAAGCAAAGAACTTCGATCCGGATCTCGAGATTGAAAACGCCATTGATATCGAAGATTTCAAGAAAGTGAGCTTCCGGGTTGTGGAAATCCTGGAAGCGGGTCCCGTGGAAGGCTCCAACAAACTGTTGAAATTCAAGGTGAACTTTGGCGACCATGTTCGGCAAATCGTCTCAGGGATCGCGAAATACTACCCGAATCCCGCCGAACTCGTGGGAAAAAAAGTCCTGGCGGTGGCGAATCTCAAAGTTGTGAAACTGAAGGGCGAGCTGTCCCAGGGGATGTTCCTGTGCACGGAAGACAAAAAGAACGGCATCCGTCTGATTGAGGCCGGATCCGATATCGAACTGGACGCCTTTATCAGTTGACGACAATCAAACGGGGGAGCCATGCTTGACAAGCTGAAATTCATACTCGTAATGGCAGTATTCGGAACCGTGGGGCTTTTTGTGCGCAATATTGATCTCGAACCGGGGGAAATCTCCTTTTACCGTTGCGTGATCGCCATGGTCGTCATTACGACCATTGTCCTCGTCAGACGCCGCGGCGACTGGCGCATTCCTCTGCACGGACAATGGCTTTTGATCCTGGTCTCGGGGCTTGTCCTCGGACTCAACTGGATGTTTTTGTTCGCGGCCTACAAGTATACGACGATCTCCAACGGAATCCTCTGTTACTATATGGCGCCGATTTTTGTGCTGATTCTCTCTCCCTTGGTGCTGAAGGAAAAAATTCCGCTCCGAAAATATTTTTTTGTGCTGACGGCCCTTGTGGGGATGGGCTTCCTCGTAGGCGCCAACTTGCGCCAAGTGGGCGGCCGCCATCTCATCGGACTCGGATTCGGAATTCTCTCGGCGGTCTTTTATGCCGGACTCATTCTGTTGGTCAAAAAGATCAAGAATATCCCCAGTCTCGAATCGACAATGTTTCAATTTATCTCGGCCGTCGTCACCATGTTTCCCTACATCTTCATGACCTACGGCATCCGGGCGTTCCATATGAATATGCGGTCAACGGTATTTCTGCTGTTGCTGGGTCTGCTTCATACGGGAATCTGCTATATTTTTTACTTCGGGTTGCTGCAAAAGCTCAAAAGCGATGTAATCGCCATTTATTGCTATATGGACCCCATTGTCTCCATCCTCTTGTCCATCATCCTGCTGGGGGACAGGCTGAATCTGCCGCAAATCATCGGGGGCGTTCTGATCCTGGGTTCGACGCTTTTGTCGGAAATCAGCGGAGAAAGCCCCGCGTTGGAAAAAGCGGAAACAGACAAGTGAAACGCTGTAAAAACACAAAATAAAAAAGGCCCGTGATTGCCGCGGGTCTTTCGTTTTTTTGTCTTGTTTTTTTGTCTTGTTTTTTCGCTTGTGGCTCCAGTCAGCGGAATTTTTTCAAAATCTTCGCGTACTGCTTTTTCAACATGTAGACGGAGAATTTTTTCAGGAGATTGTACCAGGGAATCTGCAAGGTTTCCGTTCCTTTAAGGGAATCCCGGATCATTTTCTTCAGAAATTCGTATTCCTCATAGCTGAGTTTGATGACTCCTTGTCCTTTTCTGTTGGTAAATTCTTTTACATAGTTGAAAAAATCATACAATCCGTTTCCCTTGGCAGGTTCGGAAGAACCGAACTGCTTTCGGATCTCATCGATGAACCTCCCCATAAATTTTTTGTCGCTGCTGTCCAGATCCAGAGGATATTTCCGGTTTCCCTTCCCTATTTTCTGTATCGTATTCATGATCCCCATCATGGACGACATGTTGTTTACCTGCATGGGATCCATGGTTCCGGGATTGACGCGCTGCATTTTCAATGTAAATTCCTCCTTTTCGTGATCTTCTATGTATCTTCATAAGCGGACGCGCGTTGCGCGCCCCTGCATTACATCCGAATTTTTCCGTGTTCTCTGTGCATCTGTGTGAAACTATTTTTTCCGGGACAGGCAAGCCCGTCCCCTACGGATTCAATTCCGTATGATGTCAATTCCGGAAACGCTCTTCCGCATGTCCTGCTCCGTGACGGAACCCTGACGAAGGATTCGCAGATCGCCCCGAGAGATATCCACAATGGTGGACGCGAGGCTCACCGGGCATTTTCCGTCGTCGATCAAAATATCCGCCCTTTTTTTTAGGATTTCCGATAATTCCGAAAAGGCGTTGGGCGTCTCCTCTCCTGAAATATTGGCGCTCGTCGTAGGAAATATCCCCCCCGCCGCGGAGATCACCGCAAGAGCCGCGGCTGAGTCGGGCATGCGGACGCCCACGGTTTTTCCGCCGGCCGTAATGAGGTCGGGCACATTGTCTTTCTTTTCAAGAATCAAAGTCAAGGCGCCGGGCCAGAAATCCCGGGTCAAAGCATGAAACAAGGCGGCTTGCGCCTCAATTCTTGCGACTTTCGCCACCGCCTCCACGGAATCTACCAACAAGATCAGGGGCATGTCATGAGCCCGATCTTTGGCTGCGTAAATGCGTTTCAAGGCTTCATCCGACCATAAAGAGGCCCCGATCCCGTACACGGTATCGGTAGGATAAACAATCAAAGCGCCATTCCGGATCTCTTCCGCCAACCCGGCGATGACATCCGCCTTCTTCCTTTCCGGTAACTCCTTCAAATCAATATACATATTTTTTTCATTTTCTGTGTTTACAGTACTCATACAAATCCCAAAATTCAAGTCATGAACTCAGATTCATCCCGATCATTTCTTTTCGAATAATTCCGAAATCGACAGATGATTTACGATTCTGCTGATGGCTTCCGCGAAAATCTCATCCACCGAGAGAATCTTGATTTTATCGATCTTTTTTTCTTTCGGCAGCGCGATCGTATCCGTCATGATTATTTCCTTCACGGGCGCCTCCCGCAGACGTTTTATGGCGGGCTCGGAAAAGATCCCGTGGGTACAGCAGGCGTAGATCTCCCTGGCCCCCCGCTCATGAATCGCGGAGATCCCCGTTGACAACGTTCCCGCCGTATCGATGATGTCGTCGATGAATATGGCGATCTTTCCCTCGATTTCCCCGATCACATTCATAACTTCGGCAATATTGGGTTTCGGCCGACGTTTATCAATAATGGCGAGCTTGCAGTCGAGGCGTTCGGCCAGCTTCCGGGCCCGTTTCACGCCGCCCAGATCGGGGGAAACGACCACGAGGTCATCGTTGTTGATCTTTTTGTCTTTGAAATATTTCGCCATCAGGGGAAGCCCTTGCATATTGTCCAGAGGGATGTCAAAAAATCCCTGAATCTGATCCGCGTGCAAATCCATGGTCAAAACCCGCGCGCAGCCGGCAATCGTCAGAAGATTGGCCACAAGCTTTGCCGTAATGGGCTCCCGGGGGCTTGCCTTCCTGTCCTGCCGCGCATAACCGTAGTAGGGAATGATGGCGTTGATGGTACGCGCCGAGGCCCGGCGCAACGCGTCAATGAAGATCAGGAGTTCCATGAGGTTTTCGTTGACGGGCCGGGAAGTGGATTGGATCACATACACATCCATACCCCGCACCGTTTCATCAATTTTGATATAACATTCTCCGTCGCTGAAGCGGATGACCTCCGCCTCGCTCAATTTCAGCCCGCATTTTTCAGCGATTTTCTCCGCCAAATCCCTGTTTGAAGTTCCCGAAAAGATTTTTACATCCCTGACTTCCCTCATTTTATTTCTTCCTCCAATTGGTTTTGATCAATTGTTTATTTCTCTCGACAGATAAAGAATTCTCCGGAACATTTTTCGTGATGACGGATCCCGCTCCGATGAAGGAATGATCTCCGATTTCCACAGGCGCCACCAGAATGGAGTCGCTGCCGATAAAGGCGTTGCTTCCGATCGTCGTGGGGAACTTGTTTTTCCCGTCATAGTTGCATGTGATGGTCCCCGCCCCGATGTTTGTGTTCTCTCCGACGTGCGCGTCTCCCAGGTAAGTCAGGTGACCTGATTTCACTCCTCTTTCGAGGACTGATTTTTTCGTTTCCACAAAGTTGCCGATATGCACTTTTTCCTTCAAATGGGATTTTGGCCGGAGATGGGCAAAAGGTCCGATCGTCACGTCATTTTCCACGATGCTCTCCTCAATGACGGAACTCTCGATCCGGACGCGATTATCCACGACGCTGTCCGCGATCCTGGTGTTTCCTAGGATTTCACAATTTTCTCCAATCCGGGTCTTCCCCTGAATCAAAACCGTCGGATACAAAACCGTATCCCGGCCGATTTCGGCCTCCTCCTCGACGTAGGTATGTTCCGGATCGAGAATGATGACGCCCTCGTCCATCAGCGCGTTATTTTTCCTCAGTCGCAGGATCTTTGAGGCTTCCGCCAGCTCCCTTTTGGAATTGACGCCCAGCACTTCCCGGAAATCCCCCAGAATATACCGACCCGCCGACGTTCCCGCCGAGGAGAGGATCCCGATGACGTCTGTCAGGTAATATTCCCCTTTTTCATTGTGGTTTCCCACTTTGGAAAGCGCTTCCCAGAAGGATCCGGCTTGAAAACAATAGACGCCGGCGTTGATCTCCCGGATGGCTTTTTCTTCTTCCGTAGCGTCTTTTTCTTCCGTAATCCTGAGAATCCGCCCCGCTTCAACGATGATCCTGCCGTAACCGGAGGGATCTTCCACAACAGCCGTCATGACCGTAGCCGCCGCGCCGCTTTTCCTGTGAAAGTCACAGAAGTCCCGCAACGTTTCCCCGCGCAGCAAGGGCGTATCTCCGCACAAGACGAGGATGTCCCCCCCGTATCCGCCGAAGGAATCTTTTGCCTGCATTGCCGCGTGTCCGGTCCCCAACTGCTCTTTCTGTTCGGCAAAGACTACATTTTCTCCGGATCCGACGGTTTTCTCCACCAACTCCCGCCGGTGCCCCGATACGAGGACGATCTTTTCACAGGGAATCTTTCGCAATTCCCTGATGATTTTCACAATCATCGGAACGCCGTTTACCTTGTGGATGACCTTGGGCAGGTCTGATTTCATCCGCGTTCCTTTTCCCGCGGCCAATACGATTGCCTGTATACTCATGGTTTATGTTCCCCCGTTTGCGCTTGATTTATTGGTACAATTTTTCCACATATTCATAGGCTTCGTTGATTTCTTTCATTTTTCTTTCATGAAGTTTCTTTTCGTCCTGACTGGCGTTCATAAATTTGTCGGGATGATGCTGTTTGATCAGGTTCCGGTAGGCCCGCTTCACCTCTTCGAGACCCGCGCTCTCGGAAACATTCAAAACACGCAGATAACGGCCTTTTGTTGTACGCGTATCATAACCCGCCGTATAATTTCGCCCGCCATCCCCGTTCTTTTCTTTTTTTTCCTGGTCTTTTCCCTCAAATTTGTAATAGCGGGAAGAACCGTATCTGCCTTTACGGCTTCCCTTTTTGAAAATGGCGTAAAAGATCATCACAATCTCCAGCAAGGCCAGGATATAGTTGAACATCGAAGCGGACACGTACGCGAGGATCAAGCCGAGACCATAGCTGATGATCAGGAAAGGAAGCCCGCTCTTTCCTATGCGCACGCCATAAAGATAGGCAAATATCAAGGGCAGCAATAAAAATAAAATTGTGTAAAACAACCCCGGTAATAGAAACATGAATCGTGCCCCCATGATCTCCCTCGATCAGTAAATTCTTTACGCGCCTTGTATCTCCGCAGACAGTTCTTTGATTTTCTTCGCGATTTTTTTGCTTCTGGGATCAATTTCATAAGCGATGGTGTATTCCCGCAACGCTTTTTCAATTTGTCCCATTTCTTCATAATTTCGAGCAAAATTGACATGAGCGCTGTAGATGTCAAGATCGAGACAGATGGCCAGATCATAATTCAAAATGGCTTCTTTGATGTTCCCGGCCCGCGAATAGGCATTTCCCAACAGAAAATGCACGAAGGCCGTATCCGGAATCTCAGTCAGCGCCTTGTTCAGATATAAAACAGCCTCTTTGATCCGCTCGGTCTCATAGAAAAGATAACCTAAAATTCCCAGAAATTCTCCGTCATTGGGCTTTTTTTCCAGATACTTCTCACAAAGCCGGATGGCGCCCTCAAAATCTTTCTTGTGACAGAGAATCACAACCAGATTTTTCAATTTTAACCTGTCGTCAGGCCTTGAGAGCAGATGAATTCTTATTTTTTCTTCTTCCACTGCAATATCTTTACCCGCGTAGTTTTTCAAAATAGATCTTTTTAGCACGCCCTCACCCCTTCCTTTTTTTCTCCTGTCACACAAATACTTTTCTCCTTTACAACATCTGACCATTTTATTATATCACAAAATCCCGAATAAATGAAAATCTTTTTTGGAAAATAGTGCGTAGTTTCCAAACAAAAATTAGGATAAAAACACAATCTCTGCGTTTTATCCTAATCAAAATACGTTACAAGATATGGTAATTTCGAATCATGCGTTCCATTCTGGCAACGGCTCTGTCACGGCCGATCACATAGAGAATATTATAGAGGTCCGTTCCGATAGACTGGCCCGTAATAGCGGCCCGAAGTGGCATGAACACTTTCCCCGCGCTGTCGGTATTCACTTCTTCCCATGTGGCGTGCAGGATATCCCGCGCTTCTTCGACGGTGAATCCATCCCGGGGCCAATTTTTCAATTTCTCCAGAAACAGGGCGATCGAAGCCTTTCCGATCTCATCAAGAATGGAGTTCCGGAGCTTTTCCACACTCTTTTTCTGCTTGCTGTTCATGTCTTCCGACGCCTCCTGCAAAGAGATTTCGTCGTCAAAAAACTGCCGGGCGTTCTGCACGAGGGCTTTCAATGTAGGCGCCCCTTCCCGCAGGATCGCCACCACCTTCCGGAGCGTGGCAAATTCTGTTTCGCCAACATTTTCCCCGACGTATCCGACTTCCCTGAAGAAAGGAACGGTCAGCCGCGTCAGCTCGTCCAGGTCTTTCATCCGCATGTGCTGGTTGTTGACCCAACCCAATTTCACAAGGTCAAATACGGGTCCGCCCAGAGAGACGTTGTCAATATTAAAATTCTCCTTGAAATCCTCAAGGAAGAAAATTTCTTTGTTTTCTCCGAAGGAATAGCCCATCAGGCCCAAAAAATTGACAATTCCTTCTTTCAAATACCCTTCCTCCCGATACCAGACAAGGGACACGGGATTCTTGCGTTTGGATATTTTGGATTTGTCGGAATTCCTCAAAAGCGGCATGTGGATAAATTCCGGCATATCCCAGCCGTAAGCCTTGTAGAGCTGGATGTGCTTCGGCGTGGAAGCGATCCATTCCTCGGCCCGGATCACATGGGTAATGCCCATCAGATGGTCGTCGACCACGTTGGCCAGGTGGTATGTCGGATAGCCGTCCGCTTTCAACAGCACCTGGTCGTCGATCTTGTCGTTTTCAAAGACAATGTCCCCCCGTAGTCTGTCATGGATGATCGTCTGCCCTTCATAGGGCATCTTCAAGCGGATCACATAGGGCTCTCCGGCATCGAGTTTTGCCTTGACCTGTTCCGGCGTCAACGAGCGGCAACAACCGTCGTATCCCGGCGCTTTCCCCATGGCTTTCTGTCTCTCCCGGAGCCGCTCAAGCCTGTCCGGCGTACAAAAGCAATAATAGGCGCCTCCGAGTTCCACAAGTTTTTTGGCGTATTCGGCGTAGATTTGTATCCGCTCGGACTGACGGTAGGGTCCGCAAGGCCCGCCGACGTCGGGTCCTTCGGCGTAGTCCAGACCCAGCCACTTCAGCGCGTCAAATATCATTTTTTCGGATCCTTCCACATAGCGGTTCTGATCCGTATCTTCTATGCGCAATATAAAGTCTCCGCCGTTTTTCCAGGCGAAGGCCAAATTATAGAGCGCAATATACGCTGTCCCCACATGGGGATCTCCTGTGGGGGACGGCGCGATTCTTGTCCGTACTCTTTTTTCCATCTTTCCTGACTCCTATATTGAATTTATTCTATTTTTCTGTTTATTCTATTTCAATTTCCTCCAGCGGAGGTAGCTGTTGATGAAGTTGTCGATCTCTCCGTCCATGACAGCCCGGATGTTGCCGGTCTCCTCCTGGGTCCGGAGGTCTTTGACCATCGTATAGGGCTGGAACACATAGGAACGGATCTGGCTTCCCCATCCAATCTCGCTTTGCTCTCCCTGAATCTCCCGCATTTTTTCTTCCTGCTTCGTCATTTCGATTTCCAGAAGTTTGGAACGCAGGAATTTCATGGCTGTCTCCCGGTTGGAAAGCTGGGAGCGTTCTTTCTGGCAGGTAACGACAATCCCCGTCGGCGCGTGGGTGATCCGGACCGCCGAGTCGGTCATATTTACATGCTGTCCGCCGGCGCCGCTGGAACGGTAGGTGTCGATTCGAAGATCGGCAGGATCGATATTGACTTCGACCGTTTCGTCCACTTCGGGCATGACTTCCACGGAAGCGAAGGACGTATGCCGTTTTTTATTGGCGTCAAAGGGGGAAATCCGGACGAGCCGATGTACCCCTTTCTCGCTTTTCAGGTAACCGTAGGCCCGTTTTCCTTCGGCAAGGAACGTGACGGATTTGACGCCTACGCTTTCTCCGGGCATAAAGTCCAGTTCTTTCACTTTGAAATTTCTCAGGTTGCACCAGCGGGTGTACATCCGGTACAGCATATCGGCCCAGTCGCAGGCCTCCGTGCCTCCCGCGCCCGAATGGATTGTCACGATGGCGTTGCTGCCGTCATATTCTCCGTCCAGCAGGAGCTCCGTATCAAAATCGTCGGCGTCTTTTTTCAATTTTTTGTGTTTTTCATCCAGTTCTTCGAAAAAATCCTCTTCTCCCGCGTCTACAAATTCGATCAAGACCGCTTCGTCGGCCAATTCCGTCTCAAGATTGGCAAATTCCGACAAGATTTCCTTTTCCTGGTTCAATTCCTTGATGACGGCGGCGCTTTTGCGCTTGTCGCCCCAAAAATTTTCCTCTTCGGTCCGTCGGGTCAGCTCGCTGATTTTTTTCTCCCTGTTCGGGACGTCAAAGAGACCTCCTGACAAGAGCGATCTGTTCTTTTATTTCCTCATATTCTCTTTTGATATCCAAAAAATCCATTTTTTCTCCTTTGATTCCAATGATTTCATTTATTCCAATTTTTCAAGCAGATCGTCAGGAATGTCAAAGTTGGACCAGACTTCCTGTACGTCGTCCAGATCGTCCAGCGCCTCAAACATTCCCATGACGGATTTCGCCGTATCGAAATCCCCGATAGGCACTCTGTTTTCGGCGTACATTTCGATTTCGGCCTCTTCATATTCATAGCCTCCGGTCTTCAGCGCGTCTACAACGCTCTGGAAGTCCGCCGGATCCGTAATGATCTCAAAATAGCCTTCTTCTTCCTTTACGTCCTCGGCGCCCGCTTCCAGGGCATCCATCATGACTTGATCGGGATCCAGACCGGCGGCCTTGAGTGAAATGCTCCCTCTTTTCTTGAACATCCACGAAACCGCGCCGTCGGTTCCCAGATTTCCTCCGCGTCTTGTAAACGTGGAGCGGACTTCCGACGCCGTTCTATTTTTATTGTCTGTCAGCGTATCTACAATGAAGGCCGTTCCTGCGGGACCGTACCCTTCGTAACGCAATTCCACATATTCCGCCCCGTCCAATTCTCCGGTTCCTTTTTTGATGGCCCGTTCCAGGGCATCCTTGGGCATATTGCCGGCCTTGGCCTTTTCAATGGCCAGGCGCAGACGCGGATTGAAATTGGGGTCGCCTCCGGCTTCCTTGGCCGCTACGGCAATCTCTCTTCCGAATTTTGTGAATAATTTGGCCCGTTTTTGGTCCTGGGCCCCTTTTCTGTGCTGTATATTATTCCATTTGCTATGTCCGGACACAAAAATACCTCCTTTTTTGGTTAGTTTCCCCAACTATACATTTTATCACAGAAACAAAAATATTGCAATGTTCATTTTCTGAATTTTTGGACATTTTCGTCTGAAATTGACACATTTTTGGGGTCAGCCGTTGAAAACCTCATTATCTCTGTATTCCGTGGATCTGATCCAGTTCCCGCTTCAATGTTTTCATATCGTCCCAGAATTCCCTGGCCACCCGGGATTGTTTTCCCGATTCCAGGCGGGATTTTTGCGCAAAGCCCACATCATAAGTTACGAGAATCTTTGTGTTCCCGATCAAATCGAGAACGCTTCCCCGGATTTTGGCAAAATCCATTTCCCGGGAAAACAACAAATTGGCGGCGTCGGCCCCCAGCGCCACAATCAGTCTCGGATTGATCAAAGACAGCTGCATATCCAGCAATTCTTTGAGGGTTTCCCGATCTTTTTCCAGATAATCCCGGTATTTGCATTTCCGCTTGGTCAGCGTCGTCACGTAATACCGGGAAGCTTCAATCCCTTCAAAGTCGCAAAGCCTGTAAAGAAATTCGCCGCTGGATCCGGGCTGGACCTTCAGGTCCTCGTTTTCGTATAGACCGGGGTCATCCCCGACAAATACGATTTTCCCGTTTTTGTTTCCGCTGCCGACGATCACATCGTCGTCTCCGATTTCCGGGAGCGGATTTTTCAAATTTTTCAATTCAAACAACAAGTCTTCCCACAATTCGTCCAGGTTTTCCATCCTATCTCCTGTATTTATAATTCAAAAATATCTGTTTGCCTGTCCTGGCGGGCCGCTTCCACCGAAAGCCGGATTCCTTCTTCCCGCAGCGCGCCGCATACGGTCTCATACGCCATCTCATAGGTGTTGCTGTCCCGGCTCACATGGGCGAGGTAGACTTTACGGAGTTGCGCATGATAAATGTCCCGGACAAACCTGGCCGCCATCTCATTGGAAAGATGCCCGTTCCGGCTTTTGATCCGATTTTTCAGTTCGAAGGGGTAGCCGCAGTTCATCAGCATACAGTGGTCGTAATTGCTTTCGATCACAATGACGTCGCTGTCCCGGAAATGCTCCCGCACGATGTTGTTTACATGACCGATGTCCGTGGAAATCGTCACGCTCTTTCCGTCGTCGGAATTCAGCCGGAAACCGACGGTCCGTTCCGCGTCATGCATCACATCAAAGGGAATAGCCTGCAAATCGTCGTTCAGTACAAATTCTCCCTCAATGAAGCGCAGCAACGCGTCTGAAATATCCCCGAGGCGTCCCTGCCCCGCCCGGTAACTCTCCGGCGTAATATACAGGGGGATATTGTATTTTCTCGAAAGGATTCCCGCCCCCGCGATGTGGTCCATGTGCTCATGGGTAATCAAAATCGCGTCAAGCCCGGCGGGATCTTTTTGCAAAGCGCCCAGTTTTTCTTCAATTTTGCGGCAGCTGAACCCGGCGTCCACAAGGATTTTCGTATCCCCGCTTTCCACAAATGTCGCGTTTCCACCGCTTCCGCTTCCCAATACAGAAATTTTCATGTTGTTTTCCTTTATCCGGCGTTATGATTTTCTCTTTTTACATTATACCTATTTTTTAAAAAAATTTCTATCCCTTTCTTTACAAAAAACAAAATAAAAAAAATTCTTGACAATTGTTATAAAAAAGAGTATTATAAATTCATTGATTTATAAAGCCATCAAGAGAGACTGAGGGACCGGCCCGTTGACGTCTCAGCAACCTACCAAAAGTGTGGTGCTAATTCCTGACAGATGGAGATGGAACGCAGCTTATAGAGCTTAAACAGTGTGCAAAGCTTGAAATGCTAGAAATGTTCGTGACAGTCTCTGAACTTGATGGAGTTTGGAGATTTTTTTTTACAAGATTGGAATTGAAATATTGAAATTATGAAAAAGGAAAGGCAGGAGTTGTTCCGGCAATGAGCATGATTGAAATCCGCAACGTCAATAAAATCTACCCCAACGGTTTTCACGCGGTAAAAGACGTGTCCCTGACAATCGACCGGGGGGATATCTACGGAATCATCGGTCTCTC
This sequence comes from Fusobacteriaceae bacterium, assembly GCA_031272945.1. Taxonomy (GTDB): domain Bacteria; phylum Fusobacteriota; class Fusobacteriia; order Fusobacteriales; family Fusobacteriaceae; genus JAISST01. Next base: position 1,274 of record JAISST010000038.1, on the reverse strand, counting down.
CGGAGCGGGAAAATCCAGCCTCATCCGGCTCATCAACCGCTTGGAGGAACCCACGAGCGGTCAAGTCATCATCGACGATGTGGATATTACGGCTTTGAACAAGTCGGCTCTTCTGGAGCGGCGAAAAAAAATCGGCATGATTTTTCAGCACTTCAATCTGCTGTCGTCCCGGACCGTCTTTGGAAACGTGGCCTTTGCGCTGGAAATCGCCAAATGGGAAAAAAACAGGATCAGATCCCGGGTGGAGGAACTGCTGGAAGTCGTAGAGTTGACCGACAAAGCCGATTATCATCCTTCCCAGCTCTCAGGCGGGCAGAAACAGCGTGTCGCCATAGCACGGGCCCTTGCCAACAGTCCGGACATTCTGCTCTCAGACGAGGCGACGTCCGCCCTGGATCCCAAGACAAGCAAAACCATCCTGGAACTTATCCGCAACATCCAGAAAAAATACGGACTGACCGTACTTATGATCACCCACCAAATGGAAGTAATCCGCGACACCTGCAACAAAGTAGCGGTGATGTCCGAAGGCGAGATCGTCGAAAAAGGCGGCGTCCATCACATTTTTATGAATCCCCGGGCCGAGATCACCAAGGAATTGATTTCGAACTTGCCCAACGATGAAGAGAGCAAAGTCGAATATCTCAAAAACAAAGGGCAGAAAATCATCCGCCTCACATTTATGGGGGCGGTCGCCAGGGAACCCATCATTACCAAGGCGGCAAGAACCTATAACATAGATTTGAGCATTATCGGAGGCACCATAGACAACCTTGCCACCATGAACATCGGCCATCTGATCATCGAGTTGGGCGGCGACATGAAAAAGCAGGAAGAGGCTGTGGAATGGCTCCGGAAAGAGGAAGTTTTCGTAGAGGAGATGTACAATGGTCTTTGATTGGCTGCAAAACCATTTAACCGGGCAATTGCCCGTCATCTTGCGCATGGTGCGCATGTCCCTCACGGATACGGTCTACATGATCGTTTTCGCGGGATTTTTTGCGACGCTTTTAGGTTCGCCCATCGGGGTCCTCCTCGTTGTCACAAGGGAAGGCAACATTCTCGCCAACCCGAAACTGAACAAAGTTGTACAGGCCGTCATCAATGTGTTTCGTTCGATTCCGTTTATCATTCTGATGATCTGCCTGATGCCTATGACAAGGAGGTTGATCGGAACCACAATCGGGAAGACAGCGGCAATCGTGCCTTTATCCATATCGGCTGCTCCTTTTGTGGCAAGAATGCTGGAAGGCGCGCTGAACGAAGTCGACAAA
>JAISST010000103.1 GCA_031272945.1 Fusobacteriaceae bacterium | reverse complement strand
ATATATTCCAGATCTTCCCCGATTTCCAAGGCTCGGAGCCGGTTGGCCTTTAGCGTGCGTTTTCCCTTGTTGTATTTTTTGTAGAGCCGGTCGAGGTTTTCATTGGGGGAAAGACGGGGATCCAGCGGGATTTCGACGTCGCGGTCGTGATAAAAATCCCGGGCGCGCAGTTGTTGCATGCCTTTTTCCGCCCGGAAGAGATTGGCGGCCAGGATATCTCCCCATTCCTTGTATTGCTCCTGCTTTCCGGCCTCTTCTTTTTCTTTTTCCAGTATCTCTAAAATCCGCCGGTCCTTTTTGATCTTTTTTTCCGTCAGCGTCAGCAGATAGCGCTTTAAAACCACAAAGCCCCTGGATAATTTTTCATTTTCCACATAGTGGTTGATCAGGGCCTGACAGCTTTCAAAACTCCTGCGGGAAGTATAGTCCGGCGGTTCAACCGGAAGGACCGCGGCAAGGGTAATGGCGTCCCCTTCATAGAAAGCGGCGGGTTTTGCGGCTCCGTCGCGGATTCTCACGAAATCCTCATAGTTTTTGACGTTTGCCGCAAGAATTTTCCCCACGCCTTCGACGCAATCGGTCAGAAAAGAACAGCCGGGTCGCGGGGATTCTCGCCGGAGAGCGCAAAATTTCCCGGGGGTGAGTTCCGCGGGGGAGATTTTCCCCGAAGGAGTCGGCATTTCGTACGGCACGCCGGGGAAAAGCGTCCGGCTTCTGTTTTCCTCGAGGGAATAGCGTCTCAGGAGATCCAGAATGATCCCTTTTTCATCGGTCAGGATAAAATTGGAGCGCTTTCCGATCAGTTCGAAATAAATGCGATAGTTTTTTTCCTCCCCCAGTTCGTTCAATCTGGAAAAGGAAAAAATCAAAATCCGGTCAAAGCCTCTCTGTTCCACCGCCATGAGCTGCCCTCCCGTCAGGCATTTGCGCAGCGTATCCGTGAGTCCGCTGGAAAGACTCAGCGCCTCTTCCTTTTTATCGGTCACATAGACAATGGGAAAAGCGTTGTCGCAGGAAAAAACAAGCTCTCTCTTTCCGAAGTGCAAAGAGAGAGATAAATCCGTATTCTTTGAGATTTTACTGAGCTTTTTCCCCGCCAGTTGGCGGTTCAGCTCCTCCCTCAACTTGGAGAGGGAGATTCCGTCCAGGTAAAACATTTTGATCGTTCCTTTATTTTTTAATATTTTTTATTTTTCACTCCGTTTCGATCCCAATTAGATTCTTGGCGTCCAGCACATTGATATTCAAAACCGTCCCGTCGCTCTTTTCCAGCGAAAACATCTCCTTGTCCTTGGAAGGAAGAATCCGCAGGACGGCGAAATTTTCGATGCCGTGCTCGGCGAAATAATTCTGCACAATGGGCGTTCCCTTGATTTCCACGATGGAAACCTTCGTCCCGGCGGGGAAATCATTGATCGTCATGGGCTTGAAATAGGCCGTCTTATTTTTGAGGGATTTCAAAATGATTTCGAAGACGTGGACAAAAATGTTGAGATCCTCTTTGGGAATGCTCTCGGTAATGCTTGCCATGATCATTTTGTGATAATTGTTGTGGTAGGAAAGGGCGGCAAGTCCTGTTTTTGTCAGAGATACGTAGACTTTTCTCCTGTCGATGTCCGAGCGGTTCCGGTCGATATACCCTTTTTCCGTAAGTTTGGATATGGCCACGGTCGCCGTTCCCATCGTGATCCCGAGACGGTCGGCCAGTTCGTTCATCATGACGGATTCATTCCCGATGGCCTCAATGATATGGAGTTCCGTATGGGTCAGGGATTTGATCCCTCTTTTCAACGCCATATCTTCCGTTTTGTAAAAAACTTTGTAAAAACTTTCCAACAATTCGTTTACCCGATTGATATCCATATCATCCCGTCCTTTCGCCGGTTTTTATTGTTTCCCGGCGTATGATTTCAATAATGCGATCCGTTCCCGGCGATCCCCCGAAAAAATAAAGGATCCGGCAACGAAAACATTTGCTCCCGCTTTTACGCAAGCGCCGATGTTGTCCACGTTGACGCCGCCGTCAATCTCAATGTCGATTTCCCCGTCCAACCTTCGCAGCTCCCGTATTTTCCGCAAGGTTTCCGGAATAAATTCCTGCCCTCCGAAACCGGGATTTACACTCATAAGAAGGACCTGATCCAAATCGCTCAGGATGTAGTCGAGGGTCGAGAGGGGCGTGGCCGGGTTGAGAGATACGCCCGCCTTTCTCCCGGTATTTTTTACCTGACGAATGATTTTATGCAGGTGTTCGCTGGATTCCACATGCACGGTGAGAATGTCGGCGCCCGCCTCCGCAAAGGCTTCGATGAATTTTTCGGGATGACGGATCATCAGATGGACATCGAGAGGGATGGACACGCAGCGACGGACAGCCCGGACCACGGGGATTCCCACGGAAATATTCGGTACAAAGTTTCCGTCCATCACGTCGATATGAATATAGTCCGCCCCGGCTTTTTCCGCTGTCCTTACTTCTTCGCCGAGGATTGAAAAGTCCGCCGCTAAAATCGAAGGCGCGATGCGTATTTTATTTTTCATATTTGTTCCACCTTGTTCCGGACAATTCCCGGTAGATTCTTTTATAAAAGTCATAGCGCAAAGGGGAGACTTCCCCGGTTTCCACGAGTTTTTTCACGGCGCAGCCCGGTTCTTCCAAATGTTTGCAATCCGCGAAGCGGCAGGGGGTTTTCGCCTTGAGAAATTCCGGAAAAAGCGAGAGAAGCGTACCGGCGTCGGGGATATCGGGGATATCCACGGAGGAAAAACCCGGCGTGTCAATGATATAACCGTTTTCGTCAAAAGGAATGAGTCTTGTCTCCTTGGTCGTATGTTTGCCCAAAAGTTTCCGGCTCGTTTCTCCCGTTTCCATATGGATCCGGCTCTGCAGGACGTTGACGACGCTTGATTTTCCGACGCCGCTGGGTCCTCCGAAGGCGCTGGTAGCGCCTTTGATATATTGCTTGACATCTTCGATCCCGATGTTTTGATCCCGGGAGATGTAGAATACCTTGATTTTGAGATCGTCCAGAAATCGCAATTTCTTTTGGATCGTATCCAGTTCGTCCTGTTCAAGAAGGTCGATCTTGTTGATCAGGATAATCGGCGTGATCCGGTAATAAAAGCTGTTGAGCAGAAGAATATTCAGTTTTTCGTAATCGAGGGCCGGATTTTTCCCGGCGAACTGGATCAGAATATAGTCTATATTGGCTACGAGAGGCCTTTCCAGGATGTTTCTGCGGTTGCAGATACTGTCGATGGCCCCTTCGGGGGAAAATTCCACGACGTCTCCCACGACGCAATTGTCTTTTTTCTCACTGCGCTTCAAAATACCGCGGAGTCTGCACTGGTAGAGCTGCCCGCGCGATTCCACATAGTAATAGCCTTGTACTTTGTTTGTGACGATTCCCTTGATAATACCACCATCCTCAGTTTCCCGGATTTTCTTGCGATTCCGCGGCGTTGACGCTGTTGTCGGTCATGGTGCCGTCGGCGTCCTCGTCTCCCGATGCGCCGGAGACAGCTTCCGGCGGACGTTCCAGCTTGCTTCTGTTTACCACAAGACTGATGGCCGTACCGGCCCGAACCGTTACGCCGGGGAGCACCCCCGCTTCAAGGACCGTATTGTTGAATTTGTCATCCTGCTTGACGTAAGAGACTCTTCCGACGACCAGAGACTGGTTCAAAAGCGCTTCCGTAGCTTCTTCCAGCGTAAGACCGATCAAGTTGGGCGCCTTCACTTCCGTAAAGTTGGATGTGCCGCTGATGAGAAAGGAGATCTTGTCTCCCCGACGCAGCAGGGTATCCGTGGCCGGATCCGTGGAGAGCACTTCGTTGATGGCTTTATTTGTCACGGTGCTGACGACCCTGTCCACTTCGAGGCCTTTTTGCAGGGCGATGGAGCGGGCTTCAAGGAAATTCATCCCCACAAAGTCGGGAACTTCCACAAGGGCGCTGCCCTTGCTGACCCAGACCCGGATGTTCCGATGGATTTTGACCACCTGCCCGGGTTCGGGCTCTTGCAGAAAGATCTCGCCGACGGGAAAGCGGGAAAATTCCTCCCCCACAAGCTTCACATTGATATTTTCTCCCCGCATGGCCTTTTGGATGTCCTCATAGAGGTGACCGCGAAAATCCGGGGCGTAGTAGTAAGTTTCGTTGAAATAGACCCGTTCCGCGATTTTAAAAATGAAGAAAAATGTACCGAAGATACATATCCAGGCGGATACCGAGAGAATCAGGGATTTTTTCACGTTTCCTCCGACATGACCGGCGAAGATCCTTTCCGGTCAAAATAGTTTATCAATCAAATAAAAAATTATTTTCAAAACAAAAAAAGTATTAACCTTTGATTATATATTATCATAAATATTCGAAATTTTCAAGATGAACCTCTTTTTTTTGTGGGGTTTTCCTTCGAATCTCCGATGAACCTCTTTTTTTGCGAGAGTTTCTTTCGAATCTCTGATGAACCTCTTTTTTTGTGAGGGTTTCTTCCGAATCTCCGATGAACCTCTTTTTTGTTGGGTTTTCTTCCGAATCTCCAGTGAACCTCTTTTTTGTGGGGGTTTTCTCCGAATCTCCTGAGATTCGGGCCTGTCGCGGGGGGTAGGCCCGCGACAGGCCCTCCTCCTTGCGGTAGCGCCGCGGCCCGGAGGGGCGCGGCGCAAAGTATTTTAAAGAAAAGG
>JAISST010000125.1 GCA_031272945.1 Fusobacteriaceae bacterium | reverse complement strand
AAGCCCTACCCGATCCGCGATCCGCAGGCCCAGCTGTTTCGACTCGATCCCCTTTTCTCGGGCGTACGCCTCCGTTTTTGCCAATTCCCCGTAATTTCTCAGCGTCCGCACAAGCATCTTTCCCTTTTCGCCGACTTCCGCGGTGATTTTTTTCGCAAGAGCGTTAAATTCAGGCGTTTCCGGAAAATCCGGATCAAGGATCTCCCGGGATTTCAGCGGGTAGCTCGAAAACCCATGATCCTCCGCGTAGTTTGCCTGATCGACGGAAATCTGGTTTACGCTGCCGCAGAGAAACAGAAAGCGCCGATCCTCCAAGACGAGGGCTTTTTCTTTTTCAGTAGAAGGCGGAATCCATTCCGAAAGCACTTCGGCAAATCCCGCGCAACCTGCCGTATGGCGCAATTTCCCCCGCTCTTCCAAACATTTTCCGATTTCCGCCAGATCGGAGTCGGTTTCCCCGTCGCAAACGAGGATTGTCCCCGTCTCATGAGGCGGCAAATCTTGTCCGGGATCCTCTCCTTTTTCGCAAAGAACTACCGCGCAGGGGCTCTGGGCCGCCAAGATTTTTATGACCTCACTTTCGCGCACGGGATTGAGGGGATCCCTTGCGAAGACCGTCTCCGCAAGGGGGACGCCGTTGACGTAATGGATGCCTTTTACGGTAGTTCTGCCGCTCTTGGGCAGAGCCGGGACAAAGATCACTTCATCCGTCCCCAGCCCTTCCAGAAAGCCCGTCAGCTCCGCGCCAACATTGCCGCGCAGGGTGGAGTCGGTCTTTTTGTAAAAAAAGCAGCCGGGTATATTCCGGAAACGCGCGGTCAGGGCGCGGACTTTCTCCCGGGCCGTCTCAGGCTTGTCGTGGCGGCTTTCCGTATCGACAACGAGAACCCCGGTCCCCGCCGGGACCGACTCCGGGCTGATGTTTTGATCGGCTGTCACCAGCGTCGGAGCGCCCTTTTTGGAAAATTGGACCCCCGTATCGAGGGCCCCGGTAAAGTCGTCGGCGATAATGAGGAGCTTCAGCATGTCAATCCATTCCTTTTGCCGCATTTTCCGCAAGAACAATCCGCAGCGCGGCCAACCCCGCTTCCGATACCTGGCAGAAGGGTTTCCTGCATTTGCCGACATTGTATCCCAGCAATCCCGTTGCGGTCTTTACGATGGTGTTTGGATTTCCGTATTTGAAGCAATCCCGGAACGATCGAATGCTGTCTTGCATCCTTCTTGCCTTCGCAAAATCTCCTGCGGTAAAGGCATCATATATGGCCGCCATTGTCCTGGGATATACGTTGGCGCAACCGGCAATTCCCCCGGTTCCGCCTGCCAGAAGGTTCCAGAGGATCAGGGAGTCATTGCCCGAAAGAATCGCAAAATCCCTATCCCGGGTCTGTTCAATGTATTGTAATATATTGTCAAAATTCCCGCTGCTGTCTTTGGCGCCGACGATATTTTCTATCTCCGCCAGTTTCCTGACCGTTGCAGGCGTCAGGGCGTTCCCCGTTCGGGCGGGAATATTATATAGCACAATGGGAAGATCCACATTTTCCGCCACTTCCCTGTAATGCGCGTACAGCTCCTCCTGGGACGCCAGGGCAAACGAAGGCGTTATCACGGAAAGAACATCGGCGCCGATGTCCTTTGCTCTTTTGGACAGCGCTATGGTCTCTTTTGTACCGATACATCCGGTTCCGGCATAGACAGGGACACGACCTTTTGTTTCCTCCACGACGATTTCCAGGATTTTTTCTTTTTCCGCCGAAGAAAGGATGTATCCCTCTCCGTTGGTCCCAAATGGAAAAATGCCGTCGATCCCCGCTTCAATTTGCCGGTTGATCTGACGGCGCAATTCCTCTTCGTTGATGCTTTCGTCTTCGCGCATTGGCGTCAAAATCGGAACGATAATCCCCTTCAGTTCGACTTTTTTCATATTGTTTTCTCCCTTATGTTTAAATTGTGAATTCTCTTTCAAATTCCGGCGATTCCTCCGGAAAATCGAGGCGCATATGAGTTCCCCGGCTTTCTTTTCTTTTTATGGCCGCTTCCAGCATCAGTGAGACAGCCATTGCGATCTGGACTGTCCGGGTATCCTTTTGAATTTCTTCATTTTGGAGAATCGCGTCGACATGCGCTTTTGCGTTGGAAAGTATCGTCCCGTCCCGATAAATTCCCAGAGCTTTTGCCGCCACAGATCGGATGCCGGGCGCATATTGATCAAAGATCTGCTGATTGGATGCATAGAATGGCGAAAATACTTTTCCTGGCAGAGAGACTTTATTTTTTTGCCGATCGATGGCTTCCGCGCACAACAATCCTGAAATTACCGCCTGACTTGCCGCGTTTCCGGCGCAACGACAGGCCCCGTGCAAGCCCCCGCAAGCTTCTCCGACGGCAAAAAGTCCTTTTATATTGGACTGATAATCCCGGTCGACGAGGATGCCGCCCGAAAAGCTGTGCGCCATGGGCCCGACTTCCACAAGTTGCTTTTTGGGATCCAATCCGTTCTTAACCAGTCTGTTGTAAAACCAGGGATAGGCTTCCAAAATCTCCTGATCAATGTGCCGGAGATCCACCCAAACCCCTCCGTGTGGCGTTCCGTTACCGGCAGCCACTTCTTTCCAAATTTGTTTGTTGATCAGTGTTTTGGGCGCGCCCCCTTCTCCCTGGGGACGTACACGCAAAAGGAACCGCTCTTCTTTGGAATTCAACAAATGTCCCCCCTCCCCCAACATGGCTGTGGGGCAGGGCTCTCCCAGAGCGCCCGGGGGATCCATGACGACCATGGGCTCATATTCGAGAAACTCGAGATCAACAAGCGTTGCACCCGCTTTTTTGGCAATTGCCAGGGTATTTCCCTGGATATCCGGAGGATAGGTGGATGTTCCAAACAGATTTCCCACACCGCCCCAAGCGGCGATGACGATGGGAGCGTAAATGTTTTCCGGCCTGTTTTCCGAATCAAGCACCGTGATTCCGCAGATTTTTCCGTCTTCGGCGAGAAGCGATACGCATTCGGCGTTCATCCGGGGATGAAGTCCTTTCTGTTCAAATTCCTTTGTCATTTTTTTCAATATTTCAAGGCCGATCAAGTCTTCGGTGGAACATAACGACCGGGGAAAGGTGTGACCGGAAACATGCCGCAGTTTTTTTGTCCTGTTCGCATTTTCCGCAAATTTCACGCCCCAGCGGCGCAAAAGTTCATATCCGGCCAGAGTATGGTCCGTCATATCCCGCACAAGTTCCTTGTTGCCGATTCTGTAGCCCGCCGCGATCATGTCTTTGAAGTACTGTTCGGATGTGTCTCCGTAAGGATTTTCCGGTAATACAAAATTAATTGCCGCAATGAAGGGCGTCCCACCCCAGGATTTGGCATAAATTCCTATGTCTCGGATTCCCAGTTCCAAGAGTCTGGCTGCTGCCGCAAGGGCCGCCAAGCCCATGCCGATAATAATGACTTCGTGTTCTTTTTCCCCCATGCGAAATGCCTCCTTTCAGTTCATGTAACTGCCGCCATTGGCGTTGATCGTTTCTCCCGTAATAAAAGCCGCCCTGTCAGAAGCGAGGAAAACGGCAATATCCGCAATATTTTGCGGCGTCCCCAGCCTGCCAAGGGGAATTTTATCCGTTACAATCCGGCGATATTCCTCCGTCCATTGAGCGGACATGTCGGTCAGAACAGGACCCGGACTGATGCCGTTGACCCGGATACCGTATTTTCCAAATTCATAGGCCAATTGTCTCGTCAATGAATCCATGGCCGCTTTTGAAGCGCCATAACTCGCGGCCGCGTTGGCGTGAAAGGTTTTTCCCGCGGAGGAAGAAATATTGACGATTGCGCCTGATTTTTGCGCAATCATTTGCGGCGCCACGGCTTTACACGCGTAAAACGCGCCGTTGAGATTCACATCAATCATGTGCCGCCATTCTTCGGCAGTCAATTCCAAAAATGGAACCCGGCTGTTGATCCCCGCGTTATTTACCAAAATATCGATTTTACCAAAAACACGAATACAATCTTCCGCAAGTTTTGCGGATGTCTTGGGATCAGAAATATCCCCTGACACGATTTCACAGCGGCGTCCCGCCTTTTGGAGATCTTTTTGCAAATCCAGAAGCAAATCCACTTTGTTGCCGCTGATCACAATATCCGCGCCGTTTTTCGCAAATTCCCTGGCGATTTCCCGACCGATGCCCCGGCTGGATCCGGTGATAATGGCAGCCTTTCCTTTCAGCATAGGGGTTCCCCGCCCTGCGCCTGCTTACGCCGTTTGCTTCGAAGCCAGCAGATAATGAACATCACGACGCCTATGCAGATGCCGATGATATCCGTAATCACTTCGGGCGCGATCAAGAATACGGCGCCGATAAACAGGATGATCCGTTCAAATCTGTTTAACGGAATAATCAAAAATCCCGCCATGGCCGAAGCAAGGAGGTAGGTCCCGACAAGAAGTACCGCCGTGCCTTTCACGATCTGCATCGTGGATCCGATTAAAAGGATGGAAGGATCATAGACGAAAACATAGGGAACCAAAAATGAAACCAATGCATAGGCAAAGCCGGTAAATCCTGTTTTGAGCGCGTTGGCTTCCGCGATTCCCGCCGCCGTAAATGAAGCCAGGCACACAGGCGGCGTTATTTGCGCCATAATCCCGAAATAAAAGACAAACATATTGGCGGGAAGCGCTCCAATTCCGAGGCTCCGCAATGTCGGGACAAAAAGGACATTGGCCACAAGGTAGGCCGCTACCGTGGGAAGCGCCATGCCGAGAAGGATACATCCCAGCATGGTGATGATCAAGGCCACGATCAGATACGTCGCCCCTATGGTCGCAATTAACTTCGATACCTTTGTCGCGAGACCGGAGGTGATGACAACGCCGATAATAATACCGCAGGCCCCGGTTGGAATCGCGATTTCCGATGCCTGCTTGATTCCCTGCAATGCCGCGGCGCCAAGATTTTTCAAGGAAACATAATACTTCCCCTTGTTGGTAACCCGGCTCACAAAATTTATGATCAGGGCGGCAAATATCCCCATCATTCCGCTGCGCATCAAAGAAGCGCCGCTGACCATATACCAGACAAGGACGACGGCCGGAATCAGCAGATAAGTCCGGGGAAGCAAGGGGTCAATATTTGAGATGTTGACATCTTCTTTGGACACCGTCATTCTTTTTTTGTTTGCCATAAACGTTACGAGAAAGAAAACGGAGGCATAATACGCAAAAGCCGGAATTACCGCGGACATCGCGACAGAACGGTAAGGAATTCCCAACATTTCCGCCATGATAAAAGCGCCGATACCCATAATGGGCGGCATGATTTGGCCTCCCGTTGAAGCGACCGCTTCTATGGCGCCTGCCTGATGGGGTTCATATCCGACTTTTTTCATCATTGGAATGGTCATCACGCCGGTTGTCGATACGTTGGCTACGGCGCTTCCCGATATCATCCCCATGAGTCCGGATGAGATAATCGCCGCCTTGGCAGGTCCTCCTGAACTCTGTTTGGAAAATTTCATGCCCAGGTCAATCAAAAATTGCCCGCCGCCGCACTGTGAAAAAAATACGCCGAACATAATGAAATAGAAAAGACTGCTGGCCGAGGTGTAGAGGGGGGTCCCGTAGACGCCCCCATCCCCCATGATCATCAGCTCTGTAAACTGTTTGAGATTTGTGCCGCGGACTCTGAAAATACCGGGAAAATAGTTTCCAAACCAGAAATACAGAATGAAAAACAGGATAAATCCAAATAGCATTTCCCCCAACACCCGTCGAACCGCCTCAAGTAAGATCACCAGACAGACAACTACGGAAATTTTGTCGATGGTGGTCACCGGTGAGACGAACTGCACCCGGGTTGTCAACCTTGCGGTTTCCGACAGCACGTAATAAAACAGATAAATGATTCCGGCATAAAATGGAAGATCAAGTATTTTCATCCAACTCTTTTTCGATTTTTTATCGGCGGGATTATTTATAAAAATAATCAGCATTGCGAAGAAAAGATGAACCGGCGATTGTAACATGGGATGCAGCGGTTTTATCAAAGCCAGATAAAGTTGGAACCCAATCCAAATCGTTGCTACAACAATATTGGCGATTGTCTTAATTGTGATTGGTTTTGTTTCCATTTTTTTCCTCCATTTACTTCCGGATCACAGGATTTATTTCATATATCCTTTTTCTTTATAATATTTTGCAGCGCCCGGATGAATCGGAGCGCCAAGCTTATTGGGTTCCCAGGCGGTTTTCGGATCAAAGGCCTTCAAAGCGGCGCTGGCATTGTACAATGTTTCCGTCCCTTCGCAGATTGCCTTTGTAATCGTGTATACGGTTTCATCGTCAAGATCAGCGGAAACGAGGATCACTTGCGGGGATCCGACAGATTTCAATGCTTTTTCCTGCCCTTTCCACGTATTGGGTTCCACGTTGGCATCGTCAAATCCTTCTTTTTTTAATTTTTCCAGCGTTTCATCGCTGAGCTGCGGAAAATACATTTTTGTTGTCATGCAAAGTTCCGTTGTCGCCGACTGTCCGGGGGCCAGATGATCAATGGTCAGATCTGCCTTTCCGTCCTTCAACAGGCTGACGATCGCGTCAGTTCCTGTCTGAGTCACGCTGCCTCCCCACGCTTTTACATCGTCATAAGAAGCGCCCAGGACTTCCAGCACTTTTGCGCATGCCAGTTCTCCAAACGCTCCGGGAGATTTAATCGCGATTCGTACGGGATATTTTTTCGCCACAAGTTCTTCAACGGTTGTAATTCCCGTTTTATCTACGAATTCCTGGGTAAACATCACGTTGACAAAGGCAAAGTCCAATCCTCCCGCTACGCCTCTTACCTTTTCCGTCGGGGGATTACCAAGAATTCCGGTCTCCACAGCCCATTTGGAGGGAGCGGAATTTCCGATGATAATATCGCATTGTCCGTTGTTGAGGACAACAGGCGCCCCAACGCCCCCCGGGGATGTTGTTGTCACGTCAATGACCGATCCTTCCGGAAACGCGCTTGTCAGCAGATTCGTAATCGTGGAGGCATAGACATAAGCCGTTGTGCCCACATTTTGCGTTGCGAACGTCAACTGCACTTTTTTCGGCGCCGCATACACTGCGGTTCCGTTGGTCGAAATGCCCAGAATTACTGCCAGAATACCCAATAACCAAACTACTTTTTTCATAATTCCCTCCTTCATATTGTCTTTTTTTGCGTTACTTTCCTTTCTTATTTTCCCCTACTCTTTTTTGCCGCTCCACCGCAAGCCGGATCGCGTAATCCACAGCGTTTTTCAGGCTTAACGCGTTGGCGGTTCCCTTCCCCGCCTGATCGAAGGCCGTTCCGTGATCGACCGATACGCGAATGATGGGTAGCCCCAACGTGATATTGACCCCCTGCACCGCTTC
>JAISST010000120.1 GCA_031272945.1 Fusobacteriaceae bacterium | reverse complement strand
GTTCTTCCGAATATGCTGGCGGCCCCGGTGGATTCTCCCATGGGATCGTCAAATTCTCCGTCGGGCAGCGTGGCAAGATCAATGTTGTACTGGTGAAACAGCCTGGAAAGTTCCCGGGTTGTGACGGAATAATCCACATCGGGCACGCCGTCCCTTGTAAATTCCTCCCGAGACGCCTCGTATTTTTTGGCGAGGCAGGGCATTACCGATACGCAGACGATGTCCTCCTTGGGAATATTTTTGTTCTTTGCCCATATTTCCTTCGTCATGGCGCCGAATATCTGCTGGGGGGACTTCGTGGACGAAAGATTGCCTAAAATCTGCGGGTAGTTCAATTCCGAAAAGCGCACCCAGGCGGGACAGCAGGATGTAAACAGGGGAATCTTGACGGATTTGTCCCCGGCGAGGACCTTTTCCAGCCTGTGCTTCAACTCCGTAGCCTCTTCCATGATCGTCACGTCCGCGGCGAAATTCGTGTCAAAAACGGCGTCGATTTTGAGTTTCCGGAGAGCCGTGACGACTTTTTTCGTGACGTCGGTTCCGCCGGGCAAATCAAAGAGTTCACCCAAGGCCACCCGTACCGCGGGGGCCATATGCACGACGACCGTCTTTTTCTCATTGCTGATATCCTCAATGAGCCGGTTATAGTTGTCGGTCTCCGAAAGGGCGCCGACGGGGCAGACCGCGACGCATTGTCCGCAAAAAGTGCATTTTGTTTCGATCAGGTCCGCGTTGAAGGCCGTATTGACCACGGCGTCAAAGCCCCGCCCGAGTCCCGTAAGAATCCCGCAGTTCTGAATATTGGCGCAGATATTCTCACATCTGCGGCACATAACGCATTTGGCGAGGTCCTTCGTAATCGAAACGGATTTCTGTTTGGGTTGCTGGGCGTGATGCCCCTCGAAGCGGAGCTCCCGGAGTCCGAAATCCATGGCGATCTTCTGCAGTTGACAAAAACCGTTTTTCCCGCAGGTAAGGCAGGTATTGGGATGGTCGGAAAGCAGGAGTTCCAAGATCACCTTTCTGCGGTTCATGACGTTGGCCGAATCCGTGACGACTTCCATGCCTTCCCCCACGGGGGTCGTGCAGGAGGGCGCAAGTCTTGCCATACCTTTGATTTCCACGACGCAAATCCGGCAGGACGCGCAATTGTTTTTGAATCCGATCTCCTCCATGTTCATATAGCAGAGATTGGGGATTTTGACGCCCGCTTTGGCAGCCGCGTCCAGGATTGTTGTCCCTTCGGGAACGACCACGGTTTTGTCGTCTATTTTCAATTTGATCATCTTCATAATCGTATAACCTCCCTGAGTCCTTATTCCATATTGACGGCGTTAAATCGGCAGGCGCTGTAACAGGCGCCGCATTTGATACAGAGCTCCTGACTGATGGCGTGGGGCTTTTTCGGGAATCCCGAAATGGCCATCACCGGGCAGACCTTGGCGCAGGCCGTACAGCCGATACAATTGCTTTCGTCGATCTTGTAGACCAGAAGTCCCTGACAAACTTTGGCGGGACAGCGTTTTTCCACGATATGGGCGATGTATTCGTCCTCAAATTTTTGAAGCGTTGAAAGAACCGGATTGGGCGAGGTCTGTCCGAGACCGCATAGGGCCGTGGTCTTCACGGTTTCCGCCAGGGTCTTCAGAAGTTTGATGTCCTCCAATTTTCCGTTTCCGGTCGTGATCCGCTGCAAAATCTCAAAAAGCCGTGTATTACCGATCCGGCAGGGGGTACATTTCCCGCAGGATTCGTCCAGCGTAAATTCCAGGAAAAACTTGGCCATGGCCACCATACAGTCGTCCTCATCCATGACAACCATACCGCCGGAGCCCATGATGGCCCCCTTGGCGCTCAAGTTGTCAAAGTCCACCTGAATGTCGAGATCCGCCTCCGAGAGACAGCCCCCCGAAGGTCCGCCGGTCTGGACCGCCTTGAATTTTTTCCCATTTTTGACGCCGCCGCCGATCTCAAAGATGATCTCCCGGAGCGTGATCCCCATGGGGACTTCCACGAGACCCACATTGGCGATTTTCCCCGAAAGCGCGAAAACTTTGGTGCCGGGAGAACCGGCCGTTCCCACTTCTTTGAACCATGAAGCGCCGTTCAAAACAATCCCCGGCACATTGGCGAAAGTCTCGACGTTGTTGACGACCGTCGGCTTCCCCAAATATCCGCTGTCAATTGGATAAGGCGGTTTCGAAGTGGGCTCTCCCCGCTTTCCTTCCATGGAGCGCAAAAGCGCCGTTTCCTCTCCGCAGACAAAGGCGCCGGCCCCCAGTCTCAGCTCGATATCGAAGGAAAAATCCGTCCCGAAGATGTTCTTTCCCAGAAAGCCCTTTTTCCTGGCCGCTTCTATGGCTACGGAAAGCCTGTGCATGGCCAGCGGGTATTCGGCCCGGATGTAGACAAAGCCCTTTACGGCGCCGATGGCGTAAGCGCCGATGGCCATGCCCTCAATCACCAGATGGGGATCGCCCTCGAGGACCGACCGGTCCATAAAAGCGCCGGGATCTCCTTCGTCGGCGTTGCAGACGATATATTTCTCATCGGATATTCTCTTATACGCCATTTCCCATTTGAGGCCCGTGGGAAAACCCGCGCCGCCTCTGCCCCGGAGCCGGGAGTCTTTCATTTCCCGCACGATTTCTTCCCGGGTCATGGAAGTCAGCGCCTTGCGCAAGGCTTCATATCCGTCGTTTTGAATGAAATCCTCAATATTCTCGGGATCGATGATCCCGCAATTCTTGAGCACCCTCCGGACCTGTTTCCTGTAAAATCCGATCTCGTCGGGGTTGTATACTTTCTGTCGGGTGTCCGGATCCGTATAAATGAGCCGGTCCACGATTTGATGCTTCAAGATATCGCTTTCTATGATCTCCCGGGCATCTTCGGGCTTCACTTCCAGATAAAAATTGTTTTCCGGCAACACGGCCACGATGGGCCCTTTCTCACAGAACCCGAAACAACCGGTCAGCGCGGCTTCCACCTGATCTTTCAGCTTGTATTCCTCTATGATTTTTTTTAGGTTGATCAGGATTTCTTCACTCTTGGAAGAGAGGCAACCGGTTTCTCCACAGACGAAAATTTTTCTCTTTTCCATGCTATTCCTCCCTGCATATTTTTCAGTTTATTCGTGCAATTTCTCTTTTTCCCGGTATTGCTCCAGGATCCCTTTGACGTCTTTGGGCAATACCTTTCCGTGGACGTCCTTGTCGATGACGATGACGGGGGCCAACATACACGCGCCGAAGCAGCGCAGGCAGTCAATGGAAAACAGGCCGTCCTCCGTCACCTGGCCCACTTCCACATTCAGGACCCGCTTCAATTCTTTCAATACCTTCTCGGCGCCCCGGACATAACAGGCCGTCCCCAAACAGACGGAAACCTGATGCTTTCCTCTGGGTTCCGTCGTAAAATAATTGTAAAAGCTGACAACTCCGTTGACTTTCGCCACGGGCGCGCCGATCGTGTCCGCGATATATTCCTGCAGTTCCCGGGGTAGATAGCCGAACAGACTTTGCGCCTTGTGCAGGATGGCAATCAGTTCTCCTTCTTTTTCTTCAAAGGATGAAATAAAGGCATCCAGCTCTTGAAATAGTACATTTTCGCCTTTGCAAATCATAACTCCTCCTGAGTGCTTATTTATTAGAGATTTAATCAGGAAATATGGATGAAAATTATTCCGTTTAATACTCCCTTATATACCACAGGAAAAGGGAAAATTCAAGTGCCTTTACGGAAAAATCTGAAAACGAACCTTTACGAGAAAAATGCGGCGCGGCCCTTTGGGCCGCTCCGCACATAATTTATCCCGCAATTTTTATTTCGCTACAATATTGACGATCTTGTCCGGAATCGTAATAATTTTTACAACCTTCTTGCCCGCCAGATGCTTCTGCACATTGGGAAGGGCCAGGGCCGTTTTCTCCAGTACATCCGCAGCGGTTCCGCGGCTGACGTCAAAGGTCCCCCTTACTTTTCCGCTGATCTGAACCGCGACGGTGGTGATATCCGTATAAATCATGGTCTCATCGTACTCGGGCCAGGATTCGTTGAACACGTACCCCGCGTTCCCGTATTCTTCCCACAATTCATCGGCGAAGTGGGGTACAAAGGGAGAAAGCATAATGATCACATTCTTGAGGGCGAGACCGAATACATTCCTGGAAAGCTCCGTACCCTTGCCCGCGTCCAGGATCTCAGTCCGGAAAGCCTGGAGTTCGTTTGTCAGCTCCATGATGGCCGCGATGGACGTGTTGAAATGATAATTGTCCTCAATGGAATCCGTAACCTTCTTGATCGTCTGATTGAGCTTGATCAAAAGATCCCGCTCCTTTCCCGATACCGCGGTTTTGTCCACGGCGGAAAACAGGACGTCTTCTTTGTTTTCCATGGCCAGTTTCCATACTCTGGCCAGGAAGCGCTGGGCGCCGATGAGTCCGTTTTCATTCCACTCCAATTCCTTTTCGGGCGGCGCCGTAAAGATAATGAAAAGCCTCGTGACGTCCGCGCCGAAAGCGTTGATCATCTCTTCGGGATCGACCCCGTTGTTTTTCGATTTGGACATTTTTTCGACCCGGATCACGAGCTCCTCCCCGGTCTTGGCGGAGGTCGCTTTTTCTCCGTTTCGCGTAACTTCGGAGGGATAGAGAAAACGATTTTCCCCGGGTGAGTAATAGGAGGGGCCCAGTACCATGCCCTGAGTCAAAAGCCTTGAGAAAGGCTCATTGGCGGACTTTAAGCCCAGATCCCGCAGTATTTTCGTAAAAAAGCGCGCGTAGAGCAAATGCATGACGGCGTGCTCGATTCCGCCGATATATTGGTTGACCGGAGACCATCCGTCCACGATTTTTCTGTCAAAGGGCGCCTTGTCGTTGATGGGGTCGCAATAGCGATCAAAATACCAGGAGGAATCGACGAAGGTATCCATGGTATCCGTATCGCGCCTTGCGGGGCCGCCGCATACGGGACAGACGGCGTGTTTGAAGGATTCCGACGTCTCCAGCGGATTTCCCGCTCCCTTGAACGATACGTCCTCGGGAAGTTTTACGGGCAGGTTTTCGTCTTTTTCCATTACAAGACCGCATTGGGGACAATAGAGCGCCGGAATCGGCGTGCCCCAATACCGCTGCCGGGAGACGCCCCAGTCTTTCAGGCGGTATTTGACGGTCCGGGTTCCTTTTTTCTGCTCTTCCACAAATACGGCGATTTTTTCAAGAGCTTCCTGTTGCGGCATTCCGTCGAAAGGACCCGAGCGGGTCATGACGCCTTCGTCCACAAAGGCCTCGGTCATGGCGGCGGGATCGAGGATGATCTCTTTGTTTTTACTTTTGTCAAAAGGATTGATCACGACCTTGATCGGCAGGTCGTATTTTTTCGCGAAGGCAAAGTCCCGCTCATCGTGGGCGGGCACGCCCATGACGGCGCCGGTTCCATAGTTCATCAGCACATAATCGGCGGCCCAGAGTTGCACTTTTTCGCCGGTGATGGGATTTTCCACATGCCATCCGGTAAAGACGCCGTTCTTTTCCCTGCCTTCCGCCGAGCGTTCAATGAGGTCCGTATTTTTCATTTTCGCGATGGCGTCTTTAATGCCGGGGTTAACGGCAATGATCTGGTCCACCAGGGGATGTTCGGGGGCCAGCACGCAGTAGGTCACCCCGTATATGGTATCGATCCGGGTCGTGAACATCGGAAGGTCTTCCCCGTTTTCCACGACTTTGAAGACAATTTCGGATCCGTAGGATTTTCCGATCCAGTTTTTTTGCATGATCAGAACTTTTTCGGGCCAGCCCTCCCGGATCTCGTCATGCCCCGTCAGCAGTTCCTCGGCGTAATCGGTGATCTTGAAGAACCATTGCTCCAGTTCCTTCTGAATGACGGAAGTCTCCGGGTGACGCCAGCATTTGCCGTCTTCGACCTGTTCGTTGGCAAGGACCGTATTGCAGTCGGGACACCAGTTCACGAGAGATTTCTTGCGATAGACAAGACCTTTTTCATACAGCCTTTTGAATATCCACTGGTTCCATTTGTAGTATTCCGGATCGCAACTGGCGATCTCCCGGTCCCAGTCATAGGAAAAGCCCATAAGTTTCAGCTGCCGCTTCATGTTGGCGATATTGGATTTCGTCCAGACGGCGGGATGGGCGCCGTGCTCGATGGCGGCGTTTTCCGCGGGAAGCCCGAAGGCGTCCCACCCCATGGGATGAAGGACATTGTAGCCTTTCATTTTCTTGTAACGGGTCAGCACATCGCCGATCGTATAATTCCGGGCATGGCCCACGTGCAATTTTCCGGAGGGATAGGGTAGCATTTCCAGCACATAATAGTTTTCTTTGCCGGCCACAGTGTCCGGCGTCTTGAAAATCTTCTCATTTTCCCATTTTTCCTGCCACTTCTTTTCTATTTCCTTGAAATTGTACTCTCTCAAAACATTCACCTCATAAGAATTTGATTATCTATATATGTTGCGCCCGGGCGATTACGGAAAGAATCACGCCGCAGGCGACGGATACGTTTAAGGAGTTGATTTTGCCGTACATGGGAATTTTCACAAGGACGTCGCAGCGCTCCCGGACTTTCTTCCGGATGCCGCGGCCCTCGTTTCCCAATACCAGCGCGACTCTCGCGGCGTAATCTTCGGAAAAATAATCCCGCTCTGCCCCGCCTTCCGCCCCGTAAACCCAAAAGCCCAATTCTTTCAGGCGGTCAAGGGCCTGGGAGATATTGACGACTTTGCAGACCGGGACGTGTTCGACGGCGCCCGCCGAGGTCTTTACCACCGTTTCGTTGATGCCCGCGGCGTTTCTCTCGGGAAGAATGAGCCCCGCGACGCCGAAGACTTCCGCGCAGCGAAAGATCGCTCCCAGATTGCGCGGATCCTGGATCTCATCCAGGACAAGGACGACGCTTTTCGGGAGGGGCAGCGCCCGCTCCAGCAGTTCCCCGAATTCCAGATAATAGTCGTAATCCGCCAAAAACAGCGTCACGCCCTGGGAATTGGGCGCGCGTTTGTCGGTGTAGAATATCCGGACGTTCCGCTCCGCGGCCAGTTTTTTCACACGCCGCAGTCTCTCCTCGGCGCTCCCCTTATAGATTTCTATTTTTTCGATGCGCTTTTCTTTATTTTCCAGCGCTTCCGTAACGGGGTTGATTCCGATGATTTTTTCCATATTACAGCTCCAGCTTGATCCTTTCGATTTCCGCGCCCAACTTTTTCAATTTCTTTTCGAGACGTTCGTAACCCCTGTCCACATGATAGATCCGGTTGATTACCGACGTGCCTCTGGCTTTCAGCGCCGCTAAGACAAGGGCGGCTCCCGCCCGGAGATCGCTGGCCATGACATTGGCCCCGGAAAATTCCCGGACCCCCGTGATTTTGGCGAGATCGCCGTCCACCGTGATCTGGGCCCCCATCCGGTTCAATTCCGCCACATGCATAAAGCGGTTTTCGAAAATCGTCTCCTTGATCTCGCTTTTGCCGCGGATCAGGGACAGAAGCGTCATCATCGGCGCCTGGATGTCCGTCGGAAATCCGGGATGCGGCATTGTGACAATATCCACGGGAGACAGGTCGCTCAACTTCGACAGAATCTTCATACTGTTCCGGGTAATTCTGTATTTGAGTCCCATCTCCTCCAGTTTCAGCAAGAATCCGTTCAAGTGCTCCCGGTTCACGCCGTTGACGATGATATCTCCGTCAAATAGCGCCGCTAACACAATGTACGTCTCCGCCACGATCCTGTCGCTGATGATGGTATGTTCGCAGGGGGTGAGTTTTTTCACGCCCTCGATGATTACGGTACTCGTGCCGGCCCCTCTGATTTTCGCGCCCATTTTGTTGAGAAAATCGGCCAGATCTTCTATTTCGGGTTCCCGGGCCGCGTTTTCGATGACGGTCAGTCCTCTGGCCTTTGCGGCCGCCATCATAATGTTCTCCGTGGCGCCCACGCTGGGCATATCGAGAATCACGCCGCCGCCTGTGAGTCCTTTTTTCGCGGCGGCCTCCACATAGCCGTTCACAATCCGGTATTTGACGCCCAGGGCCTCGAAACCCTTCAGGTGGAGGTCCACCGGCCTGAGACCGATGTTGCACCCCCCCGGCAAAGACACGTCAGCCTTTGCCGCGTAAGCAAGGATCGCGCCCATGGCGAGAAAGGACGCCCGCATTTTTTTTACGATCTCATATTCCGCGGTCAGCGTCTTGAGCCCGTTGTTGATAATTCTGTAACCGTGCTCACTGATTCTTTCCACGGTCAATCCCAGGCTGACCAGAAGCTCGATGGACGTCTTGATGTCCTTCAAATCGGGCACGTTTTTCAGCGTATACGTTCCCTTTTCCATCAGCGTTGCCATAAAAACAGGAAGAGACGAATTTTTTGATCCGTCCGCCCTGATTTCCCCCATCAACTTTTTTCCGCCGGTAATCCTGAACGCCTCTACGCCAACCATTATTGCTCCTCAAAATATGCTTCCGTAAAAATCCGTAATGATTGAATTATACCACAAATGAGCCTTTTTTGAAATATCTATTTTTATTTTTTACGGGAAGTTAAAAAAATTTGTTTACTTTTTTCCCGTACAATGTTAAAATGAATCAGGATTTATGATATGACAAGCAAGGTGGTATTTTGGATTACAAAGAAATTATGGATTTGGCAAATCAACACGTGATCTTCGCGAAGCTCATCGGCATCGAGATCACCGAACTGGACGCGGAGCATTGCACGGGCGTCTTGCGGGTACGGGAGGAACTCTTGAATCCCCACGGTTTTTTGCACGGGGGGATCTATTACACGCTGGCGGACTCGGTGTCGGGCGTTCTGACATTTTCGGACCGCAGAAACGTAACCGTCGAGGGGAAGATGAATTTTATCAAGGGCGCGCCGGTGGGAACCCTGATTAAAGCCGTGGGCAGGAAAATTCACCAGGGAAAGAAAACCGGCGTATGCGAGGTCTATATTTACGACGAGAAGGAAGAACTCCTGACCGTCGGCATTTTCACCATGTTTTATATAGACTGACGGCCCGGGATATGATCAAGGCAAAATTTTACAAAAGGAGCAATACACAAATGAACTTTGGGCAAATTATGCAAAGCGCCAACGAGGGGAATCCCGTAAGCAGACTGCTGGGACTCCGAATCGTGGAGTTGGACGCTTCCCGTTCCGTGGGGGTACTGACCGCTACGGAAAACCTGTTGAATCCTTACGGATATCTGCACGGCGGCGTGATCTATACGCTGGCCGACACTGCCACCGGGGTTCTTTCAAGGACATCGGGCAAAAAAAACGTCACATTGGAGGGAAATTTAAATTTTCTCAAAGGCGTCCCCGGAGGAGAAACAATCCGAGCCGTCGCCGGAAAATTGCATGAAGGAAAAAAGACCGGGGTCTATACGGTACAAATTTCCAACGAAAAAGAAGAAGTTGTCGCCGC
Source organism: Fusobacteriaceae bacterium (assembly GCA_031272945.1). Classification (GTDB taxonomy): domain Bacteria; phylum Fusobacteriota; class Fusobacteriia; order Fusobacteriales; family Fusobacteriaceae; genus JAISST01. The sequence goes on along the minus strand of JAISST010000120.1, from coordinate 5,646 downwards.
GGGAATTTTTACGATGTTTTTCATAGAAAATTGAAAATAAATAAAAAAATTTGAAAAAATTTAAAAAATTTTCATTTTTTACTATAAATTTTCCCTTTCATGTATTATAATATCGGTAAGATAGTTTTTTGATTTTAACGAATCAAAGAACTTTAAAAAAAATAAATTTATAAGGAGATGGATCACTATGAAAAAATTATTGTTAGTAGGTTGCATTTTGTTGGCGGGCGCGGCAGTTTACGGAAGCGAATACGAAGCGAGTCTTGCGGATCTGGAATCGAGACTTTCCGCTTTGCAGGCTGAAGAACAGGCCGTTTACAACGCAAGAAAAGCGGAAGCCCTGCAGGCTCAGGACGACGTAAACAAAGCGAAGAAGCTGTACGCGGAAGTAAGCGCGAAAGAAAAAGCGCTGAGCGCCAGCAAGAAGGGCGGACAGTACGGAGAAATTCTGGCCGGTTACAAAGAAATCAAGAAGGAACTGGAAGCTGAAATCAAAGAAAAAGAAAAAGTTATCGCCGCATTTAACGCACTCAGCAAGTAAAGAAAAAAAATTGTTGGCAGGTAGAGTTGTAAGTGTTGTAGGAGGAACGCCGCTATGATCAAACTGAATGACATGGAGCTCGCCGAAGCGAAAAGAAACCCGGATGTGGTTGCTCAATTACTGGTTCGGAAAGCCATCGAAGAGGAAATGCTTTTGAAACCTTTTACCGAGGAGGAAGCCAAGTCTCTGGAAACGGTCCGGAAAAACGTCGAAATCGAATTTTTTCTGAACCTTCGGGCCGAAGGAAACGTTAAGGTCACCGATTTGGATATTCTTGAACTTTACAAAAACAACATCGCCGTACTGAAGGATAAAAAGGTGGAAGAGATCTTTCCTCAGTTGAAGCAGGCCGTTTTTAATCAGAAACTGGGCGCTGAAAAAGCGATGCTTGTCAATGAACTCGTCAAAAAATATGATCTGAACGCGCTTCTGAAAGAATACCTGCCGGAGCTGGACATCCAGACAGACGCGCCCGCCGATAAGATTCAAGCCGTTCCCTCTCCGGAGGAAGCGGCGGAAGATAAGCGGACGGAGGCGCCTGTGGAGATGGAGGCGGGTTTGCAGCCTGTACCCGATCTTGCCGAAACGCCGGAGCCTGTCGCTGAGACAGTCTTTGAAGAACTGCCGCAAGACCCGGGATTTCAGGATAAGCTCCTGTTTGACCAGGCATTTTCCGCTCCCGTCAGCAGCGTCGTACCCGAAAAACCCTATGTAGAACCTCTTCCGTCGGAAGACGGGCCCTTCGGAGAACCCTTTGATTCTGGAAAGAATCTCGAGGATCTCTTCAACGAAGGCCCTCCGCATATTGCGGAATCCGTAGCATTTTCGGAAGAACCGAAGGACCTTTTCGATACGCCCAAGGTGGTTTTCGACGACAGCATCCTGAAAGCTCCCGGTACAAGGCCCGCTTCTCAGGTCTCCGCCGGAGAGGAGCAGAAAAATATGGAGGAGCCCGTCGATGACGACGGAGATTCGCCCAACATGCCCTTCAGCTTTGGAAATTTCAATTTTAAATTTGATTGAATCGATTCATAAAAAGAGATCACGCCCGACAGGGCGTCTCTTTTTTTAATTTACTTTTCTTTCGATAGATGTTACAATAGACAATAGAAAGAAAAAAATCAAAACAAAAAGGACAAGCACATGGTTATCGGTCTCACCGGAGGCATCGCCTCCGGAAAGTCAAGCGTTTCAAATATACTTCGTAAAATGGGCGTCCCGATATTTGACGCCGACAAAATCGCCAGGGAAATCTCCGAAGAAAGCGTGGTCATCGAAGAAGTTGCCCTTTTGTTCGGGCCGGAAGTCATTGGGCCCGACGGCAAAATCAACCGCAGCGCGCTGAAGGAGCTTGTTTTTTCCGACGGGGAAAAATTAGCCGCGCTGAATAAACTGATCCATCCCCGAGTCATTGCCCGCTTTGAGGAAATCCGGAATAAGATCCCGGCCGGCGCCCGGGTCGTATTTGACATTCCCCTGCTCTTCGAAAGCGGGCTGGAATTTCTCTGTGATAAAATCCTTGTGGTCGACGTCCAAGAGGGAGTCCAGATCGAAAGACTTCTGGCGCGGGATCACATCTCCCCGGCGCTGGCCAGGGAAATCATCGCCGCCCAGCTTCCTCTGAGCGAAAAGAAAAAGCGGGCGGATTTTGTGATTGAAAACAACGGCAATCCGGAAGACCTGCGGCTGGCGGTCCTTGCGCTCCGGGAGAGGATCCTGTGAAAATCGTGGCGCCGGCGGGGAACGGGGAACGCCTGCGCGCGGCCGTAAATGGAGGCGCCGATGAGGTTTACATGGGCCTCAAAGGTTTCGGCGCCCGCAGACACGCGGAGAATTTCAGCGTGGATGAATTCGCGGAGGCGCTGGACTACGCCCACCGGAGAGGCGCGGCGCTTCTGCTCACGCTCAATACGCTCATGAGCGAAAAAGAAATGGAATTTCTCTACGCCAATGTCCGGACTTTGTACGAAAAGGGCCTCGACGCCGTGATCGTCCAGGATCTTGGTCTGTATTATTTCCTGCGGCGACAGTTCCCCGATCTGCCGATCCATGCCAGCACGCAAATGGCGGTCGGGAATCACGCGGAAGCGAATTTTCTCAAATCCCTCGGCTTCAGCCGGGTCATTTTGCCCCGGGAGCTCTCTTTCAAAGAAATCCGGATGATCCGTCAAAAAACGGACATGGAGCTCGAGGTTTTCGTGTCGGGCTCTCTGTGCATCTGTCATTCGGGCAAATGCTATATGTCGAGCTTTATCGGCGGAAGATCCGGAAACAGAGGCCTGTGCGCCCAACCCTGCCGGAAGCTCTATATGGCGGGTGATCGCCAGGGACGTTTGCTGAGCCCCCGGGATCAATTGCTGGGGCCCGCGGAAATAAAGAGCCTCGTCACGGCCGGCGTCGATTCCGTAAAAATTGAAGGCCGCATGAAAGATCCGGAATGGGTTTATACGATGGTACGCTATTACCGGGATATTCTCGACGGCAAAGAACCGGAGGACAGATTGCCGGGGCTGTTTCACCGGGATTACGACATTCCCTATTTCCATGGAATCAGCAAAAACCTCATCAACCGGGACGAGCCCCCCAATTTGGGAAGAGAAATCGCCCGAAAGGGGGCGGGTGGCTTGCAAATCATAGAACCGCCTGTCATGGGAGACGGCGTTATCTTTCTCGACGAAGACCGCAACATCCTCGGCGGAAGCTATGTAAATAAAAACTTGAAGGACATGATTCTTCCTCCGGGGACGAAAACCATCCGCAGAAACTATGACAAGGCCCTCCACGACAGGATTGCGGAGGACCTCGCCGTTGAAAGGCGACTGCCCGCCGAGATCCGGCTCACTTTGCGGACCGGAGAACAGCCCCTTGCGGAATTTTCTTGCGCGGGAAAAGACGGAGAGCGGGTTTCGATCGGCCTGCGGGGAACCGCTCCGCTGAGAAAGGCGCAAAAAAGAAGCGTTTCTGAAGAGGAACTCCGGGCAAAATTTGCCGAACTCGGCAATACGAACTTTTATATGCAAAATTTTATCCTGACGGGCGATCCCGGCCTCTTCTTTCCTTTTTCAGAGATCAAGGAACTCAAACGAAAGGGAATCGAGGCCCTCGGGCAAAAACTGTCCGAACATTATGACAGAACCGCGCCCCCGTACAGGGAAATCCCCCCGTTTCCGCCAAAAGCGGGCGGAAGGCCCCAAGAAAAAACCATCTCGGCCATTGTTCGCAACAACGCGCAATTGAAAGCGGCCGTGGACGCCGGGATCAAAAAAATCTACAGAGTCCGGGACGCGGCGGTGGGACTCGCCCTTGAAAAAAACCTCGAAGGGCCCGATAAAAACCGCAATATCGTTTTCAATCTCTACGAACTGACGGAAAACAAGGCTCCGGATGTGACGCTGCACTGGATGTTCAACATCACAAACCGCTTAAGCGTCAAGGTTTTATACGACGCTTTCCCCAATATCGGCGCCGTGATCCTCTCGCCGGAACTGTCCCTTGAAAAAATAAAAGAAATCGGACCTCTGCCTGTGAAAAAGGCGCTGACTGTCTATTCGAAACTGCGGGCCATGACCATAGAGGCGGATTTGTTCCGCGGCAGAGAACAAACGCTCACAAATGAGCAAGGGGATGAATTTACCGTTATTCGGAACGACTTTCACAATACGGAGCTGTATTTCGCGAAACCCCTCAATCTCCTCCCGATCCTCCAAGACCGAAAAGGGATCGGACCGGACATAGACGAATATGTCATCGAACTGACCGACGAGGACTATGAGACGGCGGGCGGGGTCTTCGCCCAACTGCAAGCGCCAAATTCCGCGCCGCAATATTATAACTACCTCAAAGGAGTCTATTGAAATGGACGACAATAAAAATTTGAAATGGATCCGGACGCTGGGTACCTGGTTCGGCCTCGGAGATTTTCCGGTCATGCCCGGCACCATCGGAACCCTGGGGGCAATTCCCCTGTTTCTGCTGTTCAATTACTGCAAAAAATTTTTCCCCAATATCCTGATCTATTATTCCTTTTACTTTATTTTTCTGATGACGCTTTTCATGGTCGCCGTATACATCAGCGGCATCTGTGAGGAAGCGATCTTTCACGAAAAGGATCCGCCCAACGTGGTCATCGACGAAGTCCTGGGCTATATGACGACGCTCTTTCTTGTGACCCCCGTCGGCGGAAGGGAAATTTTGAAAGCGGTTATGGCGGCCTTGGTGATTTTCAGGATCCTGGACATCACAAAACCCGGCCCCATCGACAAATCCCAGGCTATCCCCAACGGAATCGGCGTTGTGCTCGACGATTTTTTAGCGGGGATCATCGGCAATTTTATTTTACTCTGTATCTGGACGCTCTTGCGTTGGTTATAAAAAGTTGAAAAAAGTGGCAAAAGGGGATTGATAAAAAATGAAAGCAGGCGTTATTCTGGTAGGGACGGAACTTCTGAACGGCGGAACCGTCGACACAAACAGCATCTATATCGGGGAGGAACTGAATCGTTACGGCATTGAAATGGAATTCAAGATGGCCGTGCGGGATGTGGAGGAGGAAATTCTCAAAGCCCTCGCCTATGCCAAAAAGAACGTGGACCTCGTGATCCTGTCCGGCGGGCTGGGTCCCACCATCGACGACATCACAAAGCAATGCATCGCGAAATATTGCGGCGTCCCCCTCATCGTGGACCCCGCGGACGTGAAGATCCTCGAAGCAAAATTCCAGGACATTCACCTTCCCATGATTCCCTCCAATATCAAACAGATCGAAAAACCGGAAGGGGCCGTCTCCTTTCCCAACGGCGCGGGGATGGCCCCCGGAATCTATATCGACGGCATTGCCGCATTTCCGGGAATCCCACGGGAACTCTACGACCTGCTGCCGAAATTCCTTGCCTGGTACGAAAAAGAAAAAAATCTGGGCGCGGATCGGATCTACATCCGGGACATCCTGACCTACGGTCTCGGGGAATCCCTTTTGGACAACAAAGTCAAGGGCCTTTTCACCGAGGAAGGCATCTATTACGAATTTCTCGTGAAATCCCACGGGACCATCATCCGTCTCCAAAGTTACCAACATCACAAAAAAAATGTGGAAAAAATCGTCAAAA
>JAISST010000078.1 GCA_031272945.1 Fusobacteriaceae bacterium | reverse complement strand
CTTCCGATGAGGCAAAGCAACCTTCCCGGAAAAATTTCAATTCCTTATCCACCGAATTCGAGGGGTTTAAAGCAGGTAGTGCTAACTGTTCCCAGATTCTTAAATATTCATTAGATATTGAAACAACGATAGGAAAAAGACGTCGCGTGGGCATCCCTGCCCATGCCCCTATCAAAAAAGCAACCCCAGTAGCACGGGCGTCCCAGCCCGTGCCCGAATCGCAAACTATAACCAAACCCCAAAGGAGGAACCCCACTATGACCAAAAAATGCCGAGACTGCCACCACTACGGAGGCATGCAATGTAACGTAAAAAAAGCCCCCCATGCCACAAATCCCGTAAACACCTGCAATTACGCGGATCCCGCAAAAAAGATCTGCTGCAACTGCCGCTACTACAACCGCAAAACCTGCTCGCTCCGGACACCCCGGTTCACCGGCCCCATGGCGACCTGCAATAATTTTACCAAACATGTGATGGTGTAGGGGATGGGATTTGTTTGTAGGGGCGGCATTCGGCCGCCCGCAATTATCCCCCCAGAAATACCGCCCACACCAAAATAACATCGCCCACGATACCGCAAAACACAAGGGAGAGATTGTTTTGCCCTGCGGGACGGGCAAGCCCGTCCCCTACGAATCGTTCGGCTTCGGTAAAAAAATAAAAAATTTCGAAAACCTCGCGAAAAATTTGAAACTTTTCCCGTTTTATGGTATAAAGATAGATAGAGAGAATTTTCAAAGACGAAAGGAGTAAACCCGCATGTATCGAATCGGAAACGGCTATGACGTTCATCAATTGATAGAGGGCAAAAAGTTGGTTCTTTGCGGCGTGGAAGTCCCCCATACGGCGGGGGAGATGGCCCACTCGGATGGAGACGTGGCCGTCCACGCCATCATTGACGCGCTCCTGGGGGCGCTGGCCCTGGGCGACATCGGCAGTCATTTTCCCGATACGGATATGGCCTACGCGGGCATTGACAGTATGATTCTTTTGAGAAAGACCGTCACGCTGATCCGGGAAAAGGGCTATGACATTGTCAATATTGATTGCACCATCGTCCTGCAACGGCCGAAAATCAGAAACTATATAGACAGCATGCGGGAAAACCTCAGCCGGGTTCTGGAGATCCCGGAGGATCGTGTCAGCGTCAAGGCAAAAACGGAAGAAAAGCTGGGCTTTACGGGAGACGGATCAGGGATCAAGTCTTACGCTGTGGCGCTTCTGGTCAATAGACACATTGCCTCGGAGGAAACCCGGTGAGCGCCCGGATCCTCCATGAGATTCCGCCTTTTTTTGAGAAATCCTCCCGGATTCTTGTGCTCGGAAGTTTTCCCTCCGTCAAATCGCGGGAAGCGGGATTTTTCTACCACCATCCCCAGAATCGTTTTTGGAAAGTCCTGGCGGCTGTTTTCGGGGAAGAGGTTCCCGCGGACATCCCGGAAAAATTCCATCTGCTGCGCAAACATCATATCGCCCTCTGGGATGTGATCGCCTCCTGTGAAATCCAAGGGTCCAGCGACAGTTCCATCCGGAACGTCAAGCCCAATGATATCGGGAAAATTCTCACCGGCGCGCCCGTTCGGGCAATCTTTGTAAACGGCGGCGCGGCCTACGCCCTCTATCGGAAATATCTCGAAAAAACCCTCGGAAGACCGGGGATAAAGCTTCCCTCCACAAGTCCGGCCAATGCCGCCTGGTCCCTGGAAAGATTGACAGAGCGCTGGAAGATTCTGGCGGAATACGCGAGGGAAAATCATGATCATTAAGCAATACGGGGAAATAACATGGCCTATATTCAGGTAAATAATCTATACATGGGGTTTTCAGGCGTCACCCTGTTTCAAAATATCAGTTTTTCAGTCAATGAAAAAGACAAAATCGGCCTCATCGGCGTAAACGGCGCGGGAAAGACCACGCTCCTGGAGATTCTCCTGGGAAATCTCGAGGACGATGTGGACCCCGAAACGAATAAAAAGGGCAGCCTCGCCAAAAGCAGGGACTTGCAGATCGGATATCTGCCCCAGCGCCCAGTACTCAACCGGGAAAACAGCGTTTTTGATGAACTCATGGATGTGTTTTCCGATATTCGGGAAGATTTCAAAAAAATCCAGGAACTGAACGTGCTGTTGGCGGAGGGGATCGGTAATTTTGAAGAAACCCTGGAGGAATTGGGGGAGGTCATCTCCCGCTATGAAACGAAAAGCGGTTACAGTATAGAATATAAAGTCAAAAAAGTCCTGAACGGCCTCGGCATCGCGGAAGATATCTGGCACAGCAAGATCGGGGTTCTTTCGGGCGGAGAATTGTCCCGGACCGCTCTGGCCAAAATCCTCCTGGCGGAACCCGATGTGCTGATTCTCGACGAACCGACAAACCATCTGGATCTCACCGCCATCGAGTGGTTGGAAAAATATCTGAAGGATTACGACAAAGCGATCTTGATGGTCTCCCATGACGTCTATTTTCTGGACAATGTATGCAATAAGATTCTGGAGCTGGAGCAGAAAAGCATCCGGGAATACCGGGGGAACTATACGGATTTTGTGATCCAGAAGGAAGCCTACATCTCCGGCGCCGTCAAAGCCTATGACAAAGAGCAGGAAAAAATAGAAAAGATGGAGGAGTTTATCCGGCGGTACAAAGCGGGCGTAAAATCCAAACAGGCAAGAGGGAGGGAAAAGATCCTCGCCCGGATGGAGAGGATGGAAAACCCGGTATTCACGCCCCGGAAGATCAAGCTGCGCTTTGAGATCGACCGCCCCGGCGCGGATCTCGTATTGGAGATCAAAAATCTCTCCAAGTCCTTCGACGGAGAATCCCTGTTTCAAAACATTTCGCTCAAGCTCTATCGGGGAGACCGGGTGGGCATCATCGGAAAAAACGGCGTGGGAAAATCGACGTTGCTGAAGATCCTCAACGGGAGAAACAGCGCTTCCTCAGGGGAATTCCGGATCGGGGAAAAAGTGTCGGTCGGCTATTACGACCAGGCGCTGCAAAACCTGGACGCCAAGGTTTCCATTCTCGATGAGCTCCGCTATACCTTCGATCTGGACGAAGAGACCGCACGGACCATCGCGGGCGGCTTCCTGTTCAGCGGGGAGGATGTGTTGAAAATCATCGGAACCCTTTCGGGCGGAGAGAAAGCCCGGGTGGAACTGATGAAAATCATGCTGGCAAAACCCAATTTCCTCATTCTGGATGAACCGACGAACCACCTGGACATCTACGCCCGGGAAATTCTGACGGAGGCCCTGGAGGATTATGAGGGGACGCTCCTGGTCGTTTCCCATGACCGGAATTTTTTGGACTCCGTCGTACAGAACATCTATGAGATCCATAAAGAAGGGGCGACGCTTTTCAAAGGGGATTACCGGCAGTATATGGAACGGCGCCAGGAGAAATCCGTGGCGGAAGAAAAAGAAAAACGGATCCTTTCCTATGAGGACGGCAGAAAACTCAACAGCAGCATTGCCGCCTGCGAGAAAAAAATCCTCCGGCTCGAGGATGCCGTCAACGAAACCGAAGCAAAGAAGGTCCTCAAAGAAGAGGAGTATGAAAAAGCCGGTCGGGAAAACGATCTCGAACTTCTGCTGAACCTGCAGAAAGAAATCGCGGCGCTGGACAATGAAATACTAAGTTATTTGGAAGAGATTGAGGCAAACGAAACGGAATTGGGAAAAATAAAAAAATAATTGTTTTCAAAACAGGTTTTTTATGATATAATTTGAGGTAGTTGATCTAACACAAGGTTGATACAGAATGACCCCGGGAGGATTTCATGGTACCCAATACCAAAAAAGAAGGAAGGTTGCGAAAGTTTTCTTTTATTTCACCGGTTCTTGTATGCCTGTTGTTGCCCGCGCTTCTTTTTTCGGCCAGCAGTCTGGAAAAACGGATCAAGAAATTGGAACTCGAAGTGATTGAGTTTGAGCGGAAAACCGCCGGGATCCGGAAGACGAAAAAAAAGCCGGCTGCCGTCCGGGATACGCCCGCCGGAAAAATCGGCGGAAAGCCCAAGGAAATCCATATGGAAATCCCGGAATATGATCCCGCCACAAAGAATATCGCGGTAAAGAATAAAGAAGTTGCTCCTGTGGGAGAAGACCCGGCGGAAGATCTGGGGATGACCGTAGAACAGTCGCTTGATCTGGCAGCCTCCACAAAGCTTGCCCTGCCGTCCGCGGACGATGGGAAAACGATTCCCGAAGAGATCAAAATCGTAGAAGATGGAACCCTCGTGGCGCTCACTTCTTCGGATAAAACCATGGCGGACAGCCGGATTATAACGGACGGGAGCGCTGTGGCGATCCAGTCCCTCGTGGAAATTCCGGTTCCGGTACAGATTCTCCCCGAAGAAAAAGACATTCTTTTCAAAGTGGAAAGTCTCGATGTGGTCAATAAAGTAGAAAATTCCATTTAAAAATAAAAAATACAGGCAGGACGCCGAAAATCGCCCTGCCTTTTTAATTTTATCTGTGATTAATTCTCAATTTTCTCCGTTCAGATAGTCTACGGCAAATTGCGCCGCCACCGCCGCGCCCATAGCGAGTGCCTCCTCGTCGGGCGAGAATTTTTCGTGATGAAGGCTCAGGGCCGATTCGGGAATCGCGTCGGATTTCGCACCCACATTGCCGAAAACACCGGGGACCTTGTCCATATAGAAGGAAAAATCTTCCCCGCCGGTATTTTTTTCGAGGTCAATGAGCTTGTCCTTCCCGAAAAGTTTCGTGACGGCCCCTCGGGCGAGGTCCACAAGACGCTTGTCCGTATTGCTCAGAGGATCGACGCCGTGCTTGTACTCCACGGTTCCCGCGCAACCGTAGGCGGCGGCTATATTTTCCGTCACCTGCTTGATTTCGTCGATCACTTTGTTCATGAGATTCCGGTCGAAATAGCGGACGGTCCCTTCCATAACGACTTTTTGCGGAATGATATTGGCCCGCTGTCCGCCGTGAATGGTCCCCAGCGTGACGACAAGAGGCGAAAGCGGGTTGTTGAAGCGGCTGACGACGGCCTGTACGCCGCCGATGACCGCGCCCGCAGCCACAATGGCGTCATGTCCCAGATGCGGGGCCGATCCGTGGGCGCTCACGCCTTCCACCACGATTTTCAAGTGGTCTCCGGCGGCCATGCGTTCTCCGTTGCAAAAATCAAAGGCGCCCGTAGGCAGGACCGAATTGATGTGTACGCCATAGCAGGCGTCCACGTCATCCAAAAATCCCTGCCGGATGACTTCCTTGGCGCCGCTGACAAATTCTTCGGCCGGCTGAAACAGGAGTTTCACCCTGCCCGGGAGTTCCGCCCGGAGGCTTTGCAAAATTCCGGCCGCGCCCAGGAGCATGGCGATATGCGTATCATGCCCGCAGGCATGCATAACGCCTGGATTTTGTGAGGCGTAGGCCAGCCCGCTTTCTTCCGTGACCGGGAGGGCGTCAATATCCGCCCGCAGCAGTACCGTGGGGCCCTTTTTTCCGCCTTCGATGACGCCGACGCAGCCGTACCAGCCGTCGGTCATGGAAATGATTTCCGTAATACCGAGGGCTTTGAGATCGCTGATGATGGCGTCCCTTGTTTTCTCTTCCTTGAAGGAGAGCTCCGGATGGCTGTGGTACCAGCGCCTCCGTTCAATGATATAGTCTTTTGCCTCTGCGGCAAGTTTTCCGATATCCGTCATTTCTCCACCCCGCTTTCCATGAGATAATCCTGCGCAAACTGCGCCGCCACCGCGGCTCCCCGCGAAAGGATCCGCTCGTCCACCGTGAAACACTTGTTGTGGTTGTTTTGCTCCGAACCCGGGATATCGGGACTCTGTACCCCCACAAAACCGAATACGTAGGGGACTTTTTCCCCGTAATTGGCAAAGTCCTCCGAACTTGTGAGTTTTTCCATGGGGAGGAGACACTCGTCTCCGTACAGTTTGGAAACCGCGTCTCTCGCTATGCGCACGAGATTTTCGGCGCTGTTTTTGAGCGGCTTTACGCCGAAATAATAGCTGACTTCCGCTTCGCAGCCGTAGGCTTTGGCCGTCCGTTCCGCCACATCCCGGATCATCTCTCCGACGGCCCTGCCGAGGGCCTCGTCATAAAAACGGATCGTGAGGCTCATTTCCACACGGGAGGGGATGATGTTGTAACCCTCTCCCCCCTGAATGGTTCCGACGCCCACCACAAGCGGCTTCAACGGATCCCGCATACGGCTCACAATGGCTTGTATTCCCATGACTACGGCGCTTGCGGCCACAATGGCGTCGTGTCCCAGATGCGGGGCTGACCCGTGTGCGCCCGCCCCTTTGATGACGATACTGCCTTTGCCCGCGCCCGCCATCCGGTCTCCGGACTCAAAATTGAAAGCGAGAGCCGGAAGACTGGACCAGACATGAACGCCATAGAGGGCGTCGACGCCTTGGAGTCCGCCCTGTCTCATGACTTCCGGCGCGCCCAGACCCCATTCTTCGGCCGGTTGGAACAAAAGCGCCACGGTTCCTGTCAGTTCTTCCCGGATGTCCCACAGGATTTTCGCCGCGCCCAAAAGCATGGCCATATGCGCGTCATGCCCGCAGGCGTGCATTTTTCCCCCGTTCTCCGAGGCAAAGGGAAGACCGGTTTCCTCCCTTACGGGCAAGGCGTCGATATCCGCCCGAAGCATAACCGTCTTTCCCGGTTTTCCGCCGTGAATGAAAGCAATGAAGCCATACCAGCCGTTCCCGAAGGGTTTTATGTCCGTGATTCCGATTTCCCGGATATCTTTGAGCAATTCTGCCGTCGTTTCCTTTTCGTACTGCGTCAATTCCGGGTGCGCGTGATACCAGCGCCTGCGGCTGATAATCCAGTCGTTGTATTTTTCCGCTGCATTTTTGATATCCATTTTTCTCCTTCTGATTCCTGTATGATCGCTCTTTTCGTATTCCGCCCAAGGCGAAGGCGACAAAAATTACCGGGGATGTTCCTCAAACATCCCCGGCAATGGATGCGCTACGTTTACTTTAATTTAAAATTTACAAATTACAAACAGCCTGATTTACGCAAAGTGAAACGCCGAAAGCAAAGCTTGGAAATTCGGCAGGAACAACTGTCCGCCGGGTCCCAGCGGCAACTTGAAGAACACCCAGATAATGAGCAGCACGATCCAGGTCACGCCGAAACAGAAGGAAATCGGGATCATGTTGGCCACAATGCTACCGACGCCGGTTTCTTTCTCATAACGCCGCGCGATTCCCAGCAAAATCGGGAAATAAGGGAAGAGCACAGACAGCGGATTCGTAATAGAGTCGCCCATTCTGTAAGCGATCTGGGTCAGAGACGGGTCGTAGCCCAGGATCATCATCATCGGTACAAATACCGGAGCCAGAATTGTCCATTTGGCCGAAGAGGAACCGATAAAGAGGTTGACGATGCAGGAAATGATGACGATACCCACCAAAAGCGGAATCGGATATTGTTTTACGGGTTGGAGCAGCTCCGCGCTCTTGATGGCCAGAATGGCGCCGAGGTTGCTCTTGTTGAAATACGCGGTAAACTGCCCGCAGAAGATACAGAGCATTACGTAGGGGGCCATGTCTTTAAAGGCCTCGGTCATGCTGTTGAAGAAATCCCGATGATTCTTGTACTGCCCCGATACAAAGCCGTACACGGCGCTGGGCACAAGGAAGAGGAACGTCGTCACGACCAGAAGTCCCGCCATCAGCGTGGATCCCAGAGAAATCAGGGAGCCGTTTTCATCCCGCAACAGCGCTTCTTTGCCGATACAGAGGACAACGATCAGAAGGATCGCGAGAACAAGAGAAATAATCGCCCATTTGAGTCCTTTCTGCTGCTGGGGCGTCAAGTTGAGCATGGATTTGTCGAAATTGTATTTGCTGATGTCCACGCCTTCAAAGCGGGGGGCCAGGAAATACTCGGCCACGAGAGTCCCGACGATGGTCAGAAGAATACAGGACACGATCAGATAATACCAGTTGTTGGCGGCTGTGGTCTCATAAGCGGGGTCGATGAACTTGGCGGCCTGGGCGGTCAGCGGCGCAATGAGGAAGTCAAGGCCGTTGATGAACAGGTTCGCGCAGAATCCTGCCGCAACGGAGCCGAAAGCGATGTACATCCCGAGCATGGGGGATCTCCCGAGACCCAGGAACACAACGGCGGCCAGAGGCGGCATAAATACGAAGGCCGAGTCGCCGGCCATGTTTCCGTTGATCGAAACAAAAATGATGGCGGCCGTTACCAGTTTCGGCGGAGCGGATCCGAGGATCTTACTCATAAATACGGTTAAAAAATTGCTTTTTTCGGCGATGCCGGTGCCGACCAAAGCCACCATAACGACGCCCAAAGGCGCAAAACCGGTGAAATTCACCAGCGTGGACTTGATGGCCCAGCGGATGCCCTCTTTGGTCAAAATACTCCAGGCTTTGATCTCGGCGCCTGTGGCCGGATGGATGGCTGAAACATTGGCCGCCGCGCAGATTGCGGATACCACGGCAACCGTCAGGGCCAGCAAAATAAACAACAAATTGGAATCGGGAAGCTTGTTCCCCACCCGTTCCACGGTGCTCAAAAATCTGTCAAGAACAGATTTTTTCTGTGTAGATACTGTAGCCATAAAAATTTACCCTCCTCACGAACATGATGTAAGATACTGCAAGTAGTAAAAGCGCTTGTAATAAAATTTAAAGCATACTGTAGCTAAAATTTATCAGTGTAAACCACTGTAGAATCATTATTTTGCTATTATAGTACAGAAACGGGAATTTGTCAATAACTTCCGTAATTTTTTTGGATTTTTTTGAAAAGACTGTCATGCTTTCATGCGTTTTGTAGGGGTTTCAGTACAACCGGGAAAAATATTTCATAAAGTCATTGACAAAAGTTCAAAGATCGGATATAATTCCTTCATCAGAATTTATTTTACATTTGGTAAACCGGAGGACAAAATGCGGGCAAGGCGTAAGAATTTACACAATATGACGGATTCTTTCAGGATTCTTCTGTAGATGTGGCGGTTTCTTACGTTTTTTTATGTTCAACCGATTTCTCTTGTGAACAGGACGCCGATTCTATGGAACAGGCGTTTTTTTAATCAAACTATATTCAAAAAAATGGAGGAGGTTACATGAAGAAGGCTGTAAAATTATTTCTACTGACATTGGTTGTTGCATGTGGCGTATTATTGGGGTCTAAAACAGTGGTTGCCGATGACAAACCGCTTATTGTGGGGACAAACGCGGAATATCCCCCCTTCGAATATATCGAAAACAATGAGGTAAGCGGTTTTGACGCGGATTTGATCAAGCTGGTCGCCGAAAGAGCGAGATTCACGTACAAATGGGACAATCGGGAATTCAAGGGACTCATCCCCGCTTTGCAGACAAAAACCATTGATATCGCCATCGCCGGAATGAGCATTACGGAAGAAAGAGCGAAAAACGTAGATTTTTCGATTCCCTACCTCGCTTCTCCCGCGGCGATCCTGACAAATACCATCAACCCCATCAAGAGCATTGATCCGAAAGATCTCGAGGGAAAGACCTACGGCGCCGAATTGGGCACCACAAAAGAAGCGGTTGCCAAAAAGATCAAAGATTCGAAAGTTGTGTCCTATGACAGCAACACGGCCGCTCTGATGGCACTGATCGCCGGAAAGGTTGACGCCATCGTCATGGATGATTCCGTCGCGAAAGAATATTATGCCAACAACAAGACGACCACCATCTATGTGGGCGCGCTGCAAGGGGAAGACAAGGCCATCGCCGTTACGAAGGGAAACAAAGAGCTGCTGGACAAAATCAACGTCGCTCTGAAGAGCCTCCTGGATGACGGGACCGTTCAGAAATTGCGGGATAAATACGGAATCTGACCGTTTCAATAAGTTTATAGAAATTTAAGGATCAATTGAAAAAAAATATCATAAGGTCGGGAGGACATTGTCCGCCCGACCACTTACCATGTTTAGGAGGAATAAAATGCGACCGATCATATCAAACAAATTTGCCGTCATGTCGAGGCCCATGGGGGCCGCCAGGAAAACGGAGAGCAATCTGCCTTTTATCAATCTGGGGATAGGCGATCTGGACATCACCACCGATGAGACCGTCATCGAAAAGGCCATGGCCGATGCCAAGGCCGGCTATACCCATTATACGGATCCGCAGGGACTTTTGGATCTGCGGACGCTGATCAGCGACTACCACAAAAAGTGTTTTACAAACTATGAATTTGAACCGAAAGATATCTTTGTGACGACGAGCGCTTCCCACGGCCTGTATCTGACCATGCTGGCCATATTGAACGAAGGGGACGAAGTCATTCTGCTGGCGCCCTATTTCCCGCTCTATGAGCTGCAAATCAGAGCCAACGGCGGAACGCCCGTCGTTGTCCAGACAAAATTCGAAAACAACTTCCAGCTGGTCAAGGAAGATATCGAAGCCGCCATTACGCCCAAGACCAAGGCCGTCATCATGAATACGCCGGGCAATCCTTCGGGCGTGTGCTACAACCGGCAGAGCCTGGAAATCCTCCGGGATCTGGCCGTCAAATACGATCTCCTTGTGGTGGCCGACGAAGTCTATGACTATTATTCCTACGACACAGCCTTTATTCCCGCTGTCACCATAGAGGGCATGCGGGATCGTTGCATCTCCGTGTGCAGCTACAGCAAGAATTTTGCCATGACCGGCTGGCGGATCGGCTATGTGATCTCCGTGGTGGACAGACTCGTCGAAGTTATGGAATACGCCACCGAACCCATGGTCTACAGCGCGCCTGCCCCTTCACAGCGGGCGGCCTATCACGCCATGACAGACTATGAGCGGATCCGGGCGAAGAATGTCCCCATTTTCCGCGAACGAATCGACTACTGCTACGACAGGATCGCCAAGATGCCAAAACTCAGCTGCTTCAAGAGCCAGGGCGGCATTTATCTGTTCCCCAACGTTCGGGGAACGGGGATGTCGGGCAAGGAATTTTCCGACGAACTCTTCAAAAAATACAATGTGAACGTCATCGACGGGGCCGGGTTCGGAACGCCGGACTTTGTCCGCATCGCTTGCACATTGGATCTCGGCCGGATGAAAGAGGCTTTTGACAGGATCGAGGAGTTTCTGAAATAAGATCGGGCAAGAAAAGAATCAGAAAGGAGATGAAAAAACGTCGGCGGGATCATAGCTCCGAGGGGAGCGCCGACGGCTTTTCCACAAGGAGGGCCTTTTCGTGGGTATAGGTCACGAAACCGGGCTTTCCTCCTTTCGGTTTATTTACATATTTTCTTTTAGTGTAATCCACGGTGATTTTTTCGCCGGGATTCGCGGCGGTAAACCAGGCGGCGACCTTTGCCCCCGCAAGAATTCCGGCTTCCGTGATTTCTTTTCCCGGATCCGCCCGCAGTACCACATGGGCGCCGGGGACATACTTGCTGTGCAGCCAGATGTCTTCCTTTCCGGCGGTTCGGAACGTCAGACAATCGTTTTCAAGATTGTTACGGCCGTAGAGGATCGTGAGACTTCCCCAGGACAGCTCGCCGCAGGAAATCACAGGGGTCCGGCGCCTGCCTTTGCCTTTGTTCTTTTTTGTAAATACGTTTTCTTTCTCGCGGATCAGACCCTGGTCCGCGATTTCTTCGTAAATCATCCTGAGATATTAGATGCTTGCGCTGTCTGAAATAAATAACAGCAGACTTTTCATATATTCCAGATCATCCCCGATATACATGGATCGGAGCAGGGTGGCCTTTAGCGTGCGTTTTCCCTTGTTGTA